>CAZNUK010000003.1:25121-60441 GCA_964576255.1 uncultured Butyrivibrio sp. | reverse complement strand
ACGAAGTTGAGGTTTAGTTTGCCTGAGACGAAGTTGAGGTTTAGTTTGCCTGAGACGAAGTTGAGGTTTAGTTTGCCTGAGATGGAATTGAGGTTTAGTTTGCCTGAGATGGAATTGTGGTTTAGTTTTTGAGGTGGACCTAGAGTGACGAAAAAAACGTATAGATACTCCTAAAAGTCTCTATAGCGAAATCTTTGTGCCATAGAGACTTTTGATATGTGAAAGTGGACCTGAAGAGAGGGAAAATTTGTATAGAGACTTTTGGGCGTCTCTATAGCGAAAGTCTTGCGCTATAGGTACTAAATTGAAATTCTAGAAGAAGTACCAATGAGAAATTCATGAAGTATCAATGAGAAATTCATAAACTACCAATGAGAAATTCATGAATCTATTGCCTGACACAAACCAAGGTGCTAAAATCATCTTAACTGAGATTAATAAGGAGTTGATTTGTATGAAAAAATTTTTATCACTGGCATTAGCTATTCTGATGGTGATTTGCTTTGTGCCACAGAATGTTAGCGCTGATACAACTGATGACATCATTGTCTTGTATACCAATGATGTTCATTGTGCCATTGATAGTTATGATGAGTTTGCCGCTTATCGAGCTGAACTTATTGAAGCGGGATATACGGTTATTACTGTGGATGCCGGAGATGCCATTCAGGGCGAGGTTATTGGTGCGTTGACGGAGGGCAGTGCAATTGTTGATTTGATGAATTTGGTTGGATATGATTATGCAGTTCCCGGCAATCATGAGTTTGACTATTCTATGGATACATTTCTGGAGCTGACAGAAGATGCCAATTATGAATATTTAAGCTCAAATTTTATTGATTTAACTACCGGGGATACAGTTTTTGAGCCTTACGACATTGTAGAGGCTAACGGAGAAAAAATTGCTTTTGTCGGTATTGCGACTCCGGAGACCTATACAAAGTCCACACCGACATATTTTCAGAATGAGGACGGAGAGTATATTTACAGCTTTGGAGAGACTCAATTTTATGACAAAATACAGAATGCTATAGATGCAGCTATAGCTGAAGGTGCTACTAGAGTAATTGCAGTTGGACATCTTGGAATTACAGGAACTACAGAGGGCTGGAAATCCACTGATGTTATTGCAAATACAGAAGGTATTGATGTGTTTATTGATGCCCATTCCCATGAGGTATTTGAACAAAGTGTATATCAAAATATTAATGGTGATGATGTTATTTTATCTTCCACCGGAACCAAGTTCCAGTATTTTGGGCAATTAACACTTAAAGATGATGGAACCGAAACAACTAAGCTTATTACACCGGAAAGTGTTGATACGACTGCATTGTCCCCTAATGCACAGACCGCATATAATACTGTGGGTGCAAAGATTGATGAATACAATGAAGAAATGGAATACTTATATGAGGTTATCGGTACAGCCGAAGTAGAGCTCACTTTGTATGACCCTGATACAGAAGAATGGGTAATTCGTACAGCGGAGACTAACCTTGGAGATTTCGTAGCAGATGCGTATCGTGTGCGAACAGGCGCAGACGTTGCTATAATTAATGGTGGTGGCGTGAGAATGGATGTGGCGTCCGGAGATGTTACGAGAAAAGCTCTTATGGATGTTAATCCTTGGAATAACGAGATGTGTGTTATTAGTGCCACCGGACAGCAGATTATTGATGCTTTGGAGCATGGCGCCAGACTTTATCCTGAAGCATGTGGCGGATTCCTTCATACATCGGGCTTGACATATGATATCGAGGCGTGGAAGGAAAGCCCTGTTATAACAGATGCTATGGGAGGATTTTCTGAAATTGACCAGAGTATGGAACGCCGTGTTACTAATGTAAAAATAGCAGGAGAGCCTATTGATTTAGAAAAAACATATACTGTTGCCGGAAGTTATTACACACTTTGCCAAGGTGGTGATGGATTTACAATGTTTGCAGATGCCACACTTGTCAAAAAAGAAGGCTTAGAAACTGATGCCCAGATGCTTATTAATTATCTGATTGAGGATTTGGACGGCAAAATTACCGAAGAACAATACGGAAATCTTCGTGGTGACGGAAGAATCAATATTTACACAGAAGAAGGCGCTAATCCTGACGCAGGTGTGAACAATTATGTGTTATTATGCAGCGAGATTCTATTAGCATCTATTACAATTTGTGTAGGACTTGCGAGAAAAAATAAATTAAATCAAATATAACCATTTGAAAACAAGCGTTTAAATTCTCCCTTTGTATAAAGGGAGAATTTTGTGTTTTTCTTCTTGACATTCTCGAATATCGAGAATATAATAACTTTAAACTCGAATATCGAGAATAGGTGGACACACCGGGAATAAGGAGATGTATATATGCCAAGAGAAAAGTTTCACACTCTGACAGAGCAGATGTATTATATTTTGCTGTGTCTTAAGGAAGAGTGCTACGGTATGGATATTTTGGATAAGGTACCTGCAATGACCAATAACAGAGTGAATGTGGGTTCAGGAACACTATATAATCTTTTGGAGCAATTTCTTAAGGAAGGAATGATAAGGGAGACCAAGGTGGAAGGCAGAAGGCGCAGCTATATTCTTGCGGCTAAAGGGCGGGATATGCTGTTGAAGGAATACGAGAGAATCAGTGCCCAGGCGGTTGATTATAGAAGATTGTTTGAAGAGGAGAATGAATAATGAAGGATAAGAAAGTGTGTATTAGGCAATTTGCTTTTTATGATAGAACAGGAATTGTTGAGTATTTGGAGCAGAAAGCATTAGAGGGTTGGAAGCTTGTTAAGAGTAATATGGTAATTTGGAGATTTGTGAGAATTGATTCCAAGCCACTCAAATATGCAGTAAGCTATTTTACTAAAGCATCACAGTTTGACCCAGAGCCGACAAGTGAGCAGAAGGATTTTGAAGAATTCTGTAAGCATGCAGGTTGGAAGCGAGTTGCAGAATATGGTGAATTGAAGATTTTTTGTAATGAGAATGAGAGTGCTATCCCTATTGAAACTGATCCGGAGTTGGAGCTTGAAGCCATTAAGAAGGCAGGCAGAAGCAATTATCTACTGGTGTTTTATCTGTATCTGTTTAATGGATTGATACAGCTGGCATTTTGGGCTATTAGATTTTCTACGAATAAAATCGGATTTTTGAAGAATGATTGTAATCTCTTAGGTATACCATGTGCGCTGACAATCTGTGTTATAAGTATTGTTCAGCTTGCTAAGTATTTTAATTGGTGTAGGCGTGCTGAGAAAGCAGCCAGAGAGGAAGGAGAATTCATTCCTACCAAATGTGCCAATAATATGATTATTGTGGATGTTGCTTTTATTCTTGCGGGACTTGGACTTTTATGGGGCTCTCTTACGGGCGGAAATGCTGTAGGGCTTGTAATGCCTATAGTAGGAACTATTATATGTACAGCAATCTGCGTAGGGATTTGTGCCATTCTTAAGAAAATCAAAATTTCGGCAAAGGCAAACCTTATTGCCACATATGTTTCGGCAGTTATATCGGCACTTGTTTTGGTTTTCCTTTTGATTGTTTATGGGGAAAATATTACCAGTACAGATGAAGATGTAGATAGTTCTCTGTTCCTTAATATTGCAAATGTGGTAATGATGGATGAGAAAAATAGTCTTAACGTAGTAGATTATTCCTATTCCAGAGTTGAGGTTAAGGCGGATTTCGTCTACGACTTTGTTAAGAAAGAGATGCTTAAGACAAACAGGGATTCCTACAGTGTAGATATATATGGTAATGTCTTTTATGATGAATACAAGGCGATTGATGGGGATGAATGGGGAGTTGACGAGGCATATGTGCTTAGTAATGACGGAGTGGAATTGAACGAATATGTTATGTGTGAAGATAACATTATCTTGTATATAAAGGGCTATGAAGCGTTGACGCCGGAGGTCATAGAAAAATTTTTATATGAATAAAATTCCGTTGTAGGACGAGCTGATTTTTGGTATAATAAATATGCGCTCACTTCTTAGAGCGTAAGGAGAATGAAAAAGGGAAATGAATATTTTTACATACTAATAAGGAGGTTTGTAGAAATATGCATTTAAAGCAATTTTTTAAAGGCATTCTTAAATTTGTCCTGGTTGGATTGCCTTTTATGTGCATAATTGTGGGAAGCTTGATATATTTTGTTAAGGCGAACGGACTTGGTTTTGATTTTGGTTCTGATAAGAAAAGGGGGATTCTTGAGAATTGCGAGGAAATTGAGATTCCGGATTTGAGTTATACGGATGTTTTGGGCGACCCTTGTAATTGTATGACGCCACAGGGAATCTGTGTGGCAGGTGATTATATTTTAATAACTGCATATTGTAATATAGAATCCTATAAGCAGGATTTGGAGGCTAATTCTGAACAGTTGGTTAATCAGATGAGAATGGACGCTACGGAAGGACACGTAAGACATAACTCAGTTATGTACGTTCTTGATCAAGCTAACGGAACACATATTGCCACATTAGTTTTTGATGATAAGAGTCATGTGGGAGGAATAAGCTTTGATGGAGATTATGTATGGGTTGCCAAGGGCGGTAACTGTAAGATTGAAGGTTATTCTTTTGTAGATGTCAGAGCATGTATAGATATGGGTTCGTATAACTATCCTATGTGTGAATCCGTATGTGAGATACAATGCGAAGACGTTACTTCCTTTGTGACTTATTATGATGATTACATCTGGGTTGGAACTTTTAGCGGTGACGAGACTCAGAATGGGGTGCTTATTGGTTATGTAGTCGAGGAGACAGGTGGAATTCATTGTATCGAAACTCAAAAAGTAATTGAAATACCACCGTATGCCAACGGAGCGGCTTTTATTGATACAAAGCTTGGACCGTATCTGGCTGTGGTAACCTCTTATGGACGAAACAACAATTCCAACCTGTATATATATGATGCTACTAATCTGAGCACATTGGGTGCTGATGAGAAATGTGTTTTGCCTGAATTTGCCAATTACACATTACCGCCAATGGCGGAAGAACTATGTGTGGAGAATGACAGCATTTATTTCTTATTTGAGTCTGCATCCACAGCGTACAGCTTTATTGAAGACAATATGTGCGATGATGTTGTTAACACCATATGTGTGTTAGACAGAAGAAATATTATTAATATGGATTAATTTGCAAAAGACAGATAAAAAAATCTGTCTTTTTTCTATGTAATGTGATAACATATCATATGTGTTTTTTATTAGGAGGAAATGGATGAAATATCTTAAGCAATTTGGGATAATTTTATTAGTGTCCTTTATAGGGGAACTATTGAATTATTTTATACCGCTACCCATACCGGCGGGTATATATGGAATTGTGATTATGTTTTTAGGATTACTTTTCAAAATCATTCCACTGGATTCTGTAAAAGATGCCGGACACTTTCTTGTGGATATAATGCCGATAATGTTTATCAGCCCGGCGGTGGGACTTATGGAAACCTGGGGGTTGATTAAAGCAAATTGGATTCCCTATATATCAATAATAGTCATAAGTACAGTATTGGTTATGTTTGTATCGGGAAAAGTCACGCAACTTGTTATGAGACGTGATGCAGGAAAGGCGGCAAAAAAATGAAGGAGTATATTCAGAATTCGGTATTTTTTGGCGTTATGATAAGTCTGCTGTCATACTGGCTCGGTACTATACTTAAGAAGAAATTCAAACTGGCGATTTTTAATCCTTTGTTAATTTCTGTAGTCATAACTATTTTAGTGTTGGTACTTTTGGGAATTGATTATGCTGTGTATGAGAAGGGCACGAAGGTTATTAGTTTTTTGCTGACTCCTGCAACGGTGTGTCTTGCAATTCCCCTGTATGAACAGTTTCAGATCCTCAAAGATAATAAAAAAGCAATTCTTATTGGAACGGCATCCGGAGTTGTTACAAGCCTCGTGGTTGTGCTTGCTCTTTCTGTGGTTTTTGGTATCGGACATGCAAATTATATTACGCTTCTTCCAAAATCCATAACCACTGCTATAGGTATGGAGCTGTCAACTGAGCTGGGGGGATATACTTCTCTTACGGTGGCATCTATTGTAATTACAGGAATTTTGGGAAATGTTATAGGCGGATTTATTATGAAGCTGTTTAAAATCACAGAGCCGGTTGCTCAGGGCGTGGGACTTGGGACCGCATCCCATGTTATAGGAACCTCAAAAGCTATGGAAATGGGGGAAATACAAGGTGCAATGGGTAGCTTATCCATTGTGGTGGCTGGAATACTTACTGTATTCGGGGCGACGATTTTTTCATATATATATTAGGAGAGTTTTATGGATAAAAAATGGATTGATTTAAAAGAAAATATTTTTTGGAGATTATTTGTATGTTCCTGTTATGCCAATATACCGGAAAATAGTTATATTTTGATTGGAGGCGAGGATGGATATGAGGACCACAATTTTGAATCTGATAAATATGACGAAATGATTGAAGAATATGTGGAAACTATGGTTCATCCTTTGGATAAGGAGCTTGTGAAGGTAAGATGCTCAAAGGAGTATCTTATGGGGCGTCTCGTTAATGAAAAATTCTTTTTCTATGACTTCAGGCGCCTTGTGGATGGTGTATATCGCTGGCACAGAATGCATGTGGTTGTGGATAGCTATGATGATAATGGTGACCCACAGAATGTTTTGCTGTCCAATATGTACATAGATGATGTAAAGCAGCATGAGTGCGAATACCAGGAAAAGCTTGAAGAAGCCAATAGAGCCAAATCAGATTTTTTGTCTAACATAAGTCATGATTTAAGAACTCCTATGAATGCAATTATGGGATTTATGACATTAATTGAAAAGGATGCGGATAATCCTCATCAGGTTAGGGAGGATGTTAAAAAACTAAAGGCATCAGGCAGACATCTTCTGTCCATAATTAACGATGTTCTTGATATGAACAAAATTGAAAGTCGCATTATGCAGATTAATAGTTTTGAATTTGAGCTTAGCAGCTTTTTGGAGGACATTAATACTGTGATGTTACAGCTTACGAGGGAAAAAACACAGAACTTTCTGATGGAATTGGAAAATGTTGTGGATAATAAGATTGTGGGGGATAAGTCTCGTTTAAACCAAGTTTTGATTAATATTTTATCTAATTCTATCAAATATACTGATGAAAGTGGGGATATAAGACTTATTGTTCGCCAAATTCCGTGTGATGGCAAATGCCATCTTCAGTTTGAAATTGTTGATAATGGAATTGGAATGGAGAAGGATTTCTTAATCAAAATTTTTGAACCTTTTGCAAGAGAAGAAGATAGAATTCCGGATGATGTGGCAGGAACCGGACTTGGTATGGCCATAACCAAGAATCTTGTGGATTTGATGGGAGGCAAGGTGTACATTGAAAGCGAGCCGGGAGTTGGAACGACCTTTAGACTTGATATGTTCTTTGAAACTCCTAAAATTATTCAGGAGACCGCATTGGAGCTTGATGAAAATTCTGTATTGGAAGTTAAAAGTCTTGCAGGTAAAAATTTCCTTGTGGCGGAAGATAATGCAATTAACGGAGAGATTATTTTACGACTTCTGGAGCTGGAGGGGGCTACGGCGACTATCTGTTCTAACGGAAAGAAAGCGGTAGAGACCTTTTTAAGTAGTCCAGAATACACCTTTGATATGATTTTGATGGATGTCAGAATGCCTGTGCTTGATGGTTATGGTGCAACCAGACTCATAAGAGATAATGGCAGAAATGATGCGAAGAAAATTCCTATTATTTCTATGACCGCCAATGCTTTTTCAGAGGATGTGGAGCTTGCAAGGGCAGCAGGGATGAATGCCCATGTTCCAAAGCCGATTGATTTTGAGGTGTTGAAGTCAACGATTAAGAAATTTTTGAGATAGAGGATTGAATCGAGGCTAAGAGTGTTGTGCCGATTGAATTTGAACAAAGAGTGTTGTGCCAATTGAATTTGAATAAAGAGTGTTGTGTCAATTGAGTTTGAATAAAGAGTGTTGTGTCGATTGAGTTTGAATAAAGAGTGTTGTGTCGATTGGACCTGACGGAAGATTTTTTTGCTATAGAGACTCCAAAATGTCTCTATAGCATTAGCGTGTGCGTATAGGTACTTTTCAAGAACTAAATTGGACCTGGAAGAAGAAAAAAATAGCTATAGAGACTTTTTGGTGTCTCCATAGCTATTTTATTTTGATTGGGGTCCTGTCTCAGAAACACAAATTTAATTAATTTTATTTAAAATAATGGTCAACAATTTCTTTGACATCTTCAGAGGCTAGTGGAAAACTTTTGGTCTCATAAGTTGTAATTAGATTAATTGTTGGTATTATTCCGTGGGATACATATAGCTGAATTTTTGAACAGGCCTTTGTGTAATATTCGGGGTTGTCCATTTGACCAAAATGTTCCCAATAAAATAATTTTCCGGTATGTGGATGTCGGATGGTAAAATCCGGATAAATAATTTGGTCGCCTAATAATAGCTGGCATTCATAACGATAAGGGATTTTTTCTTGAAATAAAATCATATCAATAATAGATTCTGATTTTGACCTCAGAAGTTTTCCAGAAATGCTTCTGTGAATTAATCCTTCAGGATGATATGGATTTTGGTCATAAGGATTATTTGTCCATGTAAGTAATTCTTGTGAAATTGGTGTGAAGTAGGGTGCCACTAGTTTTTGATATTCCGAAGAATTAATAAGAAGCTTATTTGCTTCAGAAGTTTTAGAAAGAGCATTGATGTAATGTTGTGAAGCTATCAGTTCTTTCTGTAACTCTTTTAATTGTAAGGTAAGGAATTTTTTGTAGGCTAGTTGTTCAGCAAGGGAACGATTGGATTTGGGAAGATACGTTTTGGTGTGAGAATCACTAACATACCATTTGTAAGAGCCGTCGCTTTTAGTACAAATCAGTTTTCCTTGTGGTAATTGGGGCAGAAGGGTTTCGATTTGTTGGATTTGGTGTTGAATTTCCTTGGTACGATTTAATATTTGCTTGTTAATGATGATTACCTCCTTAGAAAAAAGAAATATGTAAGTGAAAATATATAATATTTGAGGGTAGGAGTCAAGAGAAAAAATGTGAAATTAATGTGACTTTTTTAAAGGTGGACCTGACGAGAAAAAATATGGCTATAGAGACCAAAAAAAGTCTCTATAGCATCAGAGCGTACGTATAGGTACTTTTCAAGAATCAAACCGGACCTGAACGCAATAAAATACTCTATAGAGACTTTTGGGAGTCTCTATAGAGTAAAAAAGTCAAAATAGTTCCACCGCGGCACACAAGTAACGAACAAGAAACGATAGTTCCACCGCGGCGCACAAGTAACGAACAAGAAACGATAGTTCCACCGCGGCACACAAGCGTCAAAGCGCACCGCGAAATAGGCTTGGCTTAGAATCTGTGGCCGCCACCACCGCCGCCGCCACCGCCGCCGCCGCCACCGCCGCCGCCACCGCCGCCGCTGTGGGATGAGCTTGGAGGGTCGTACACTCTGGTCTGAGTCATAAAAATACTTCTAGGATTATGTATTTCTGTTTTGGCAAAAATTGCAGTAAGGACATCCTGTTCCTGGGCTGCTCTTTTTGAATGTACATTACGTACAATTGCGTAAGTGATGGTGAATCCAATAATAAGTGATAACATAGCATTACAGATGTATTTCATCGGTTGTGAAATTCTTCCGCCTTCCAGGAGGGTATTTATCTGTGAAAATGCTTCCGAAGCACAGGCGTAATATTCTTCATCGGTGGCATAGGTATATACATTGTCTGTTATGGTAAGGGCATTGCCCTTTGTGATAACTCTATATACATAACCATCGCTGTAGATGTAGATGTAACGCTCTTGCATATCAATCATAAACATAGTACCGCTATCTCTACCATATAAATCTTTGTAGTAGTCTTCGCAGTAATCTTCAGTATCCCCGTATGGATTGTAGTCTACAGTTACAAGTGCTACATGTCCGTACTCGGAGATGTCCTCCATCTGAGTCATAAGAGCATCCTCTTCGCTGTCAGTTAATAAATCAGCTTCATCAAAAATACTTATGTAGTACCCGCTATCAGGATTAACAATTTCCTCAGCCTGGGCAGGAACGGTAAAAATGCCACAAGTGATAATCACTGTGCAGAGGAATATTAAATTCTTGATTATATGTCTAGACTTAAGCACGATTATCACCTCCGGTCTTATTAAACTGTGGAAGCTTTCTGGTTGCACAAATATTACGTTTGTTAATAATAGAAATATTGGTGCTAACTACAACAATAAGCATGATTCCGATTGCGGTATAATAAATAATGTCCGAAACAGGATTAGCAATTCCAATTAAAAGGCTTATTGAAAAAGCAATTATATTTAAAATATGTATTGCAGGGTTAAAAGGTTGTTTGTGTTTCTTGCAGTTGCTTGAGGCGTTTGCAAGAAAAATACTACTGACAACTAGCGCTGCAAAACTGGCTATTGTCGCAATAGGAAGATTTTGTGTAGCAGCTCCTATTAAAGGTAGACCAACAGTGAAAAATGCGAATACCATAATGATAATGACAAATATGTTTTTTCGTGTTTTGCTACGACTATAGTTCTTGCCTTGTTTTTGGGTGTTGCTAGTGCCTTTTCTTCCACGGGCATATAACATACCTTTGTCATCGGCGAAGGCATCTTTTTTGGCAATGGCTTTTACTTCATTGGAATAAATGATAACTGAAATTATACCAAGAAGTGCTGCAACGCCCATTGTAGTTGCTGCCGTAAAAGTAAATAATAATGTAAATAACAAAAATATCGGAAGTGAAATCAGCAATGAGCATAAAAAGTATTTGCCCTTGGAAATTGGCAGGTCGGTTACAATCTTTCCTGTCTGTCCGTTGATTGTGGCATAGGCAACTCGGTTTCCATTGCGGTAGGACATAAACCATACCGGATACATTGTGCTATCAATAGAAGCCAACTTGGTATCAAGGGTGTAGTTACACTGGGAAACAGTATCAGGGACTGAAATTCTAAGCTTACGATATTCAGGAATATCATTTACAGCGTCAAAGGTTATTTCATTAGCGTATTCAAAGGCATCAGTGCAGTAAACCTCTGATGGAATATCCATCGTGTCGCCATAAAAACCACTCATGATTGCCGGATGAAATTCCTTCATATTTTTAACTTGGTAAGGTCCAATATACTCACTTATACTATCGTAAAAAGATGATGATGCATCATAGGAAAGTCCTTTGTAGTAAGCATCCACATCAAAATTAAGGGCATAATGGTCGGTAATTCTATAATCACCACGTCTGTAGGTATGAACAGCCGGTACTTCAACCGGAGCCTGTTGCTCTACATGATAAGCCCAATAAGGCATATAAATTCCACGGAAGCTGTCAATGAATTCAGTATTTTTGTACGCTTTTGGGGTGAAAAAGGATTTGCCCAAATGCTTCTTATAAATTTCTTTACATTGCTCCTTGGAAATTTTAAATGGTATTATGTAGTTAGGTCGTTTGATACTACAAAGGCGGCTTTCAAGCACCGTATGGGCACCGCAGAAAGAGCAGAACTCCGTAACTGAGTTATCCGTACTAATGATTTCACCACCACAGTGTGAGCAGGTGAAAATAGTAGCATCATATGTGTCTGTGGCACCTTCTTCAATCCTAAGTGAATATGGGTCCACAAGATTTTGACATTGGTCACATTTCATATTTTGCGAAGGAATATCAAATTTAAGTGCTCCTCCACAACCAGGACATTGATACATATCTTCAGTTCTCCTTCTCCTATAAGTTATATTTCAAATATATTTTATATTATGCTATAATAAAATTCAACAAAAAAATGCGAGGTTATTGTTATGAAGAAAATCGCTACAATTAGAACTCCTTTTAATGAGAAATTTGGACTGCCAAGGCAGAGCGGATTAATAGAGGATCTTAAGGGTGAAATAATTTTTGAAAAAGAATATGCAGTGGAGGAAGCGGTGAGAGGACTGGCTGACTATTCACACATATGGATTTTATGGGAATTTTCCGAAGCAAAGAGGGATAGCTGGTCGCCTACCGTAAGACCGCCAAGACTTGGAGGGGATACCAGAATGGGTGTGTTTGCAACCCGTTCTCCATTCCGTCCTAATCCCATTGGAATGTCAGTAGTTAAACTGGATTCCGTTGAAATAAGAAAAAATACGGGGCCAGTCCTTTATGTGTCAGGAATTGATATGATGGATGGAACACCTGTCTATGATATTAAGCCATACCTCCCACATATAGATTCAATTCCTGACGCTATGGGTGGATTTTCTTCGGATGTTAAGGATTATTCATTGGAGGTTCAATTTGATAATAATACTGATAGGGAAATAAACCCGGAAAACGTAAAAACTTTAATTAAAATTATCTCCAATGACCCCAGACCTTCCTATCAGGATGACCCAAAAAGAGTATATGGAATGAATTTTTTCGGAATGAATGTCAGGTTTTTTGTTGAAAAAAATGTGGCACACATAATTAAAATTGAAAAAATATAAATAAATACTTGATTTTTATAAAGTTATGGGATATATTGTAAGACGTATGTTATTTCCGTATGAAAATGTGGAGAGTTTTTCTAGGAGGGATTAGAAATCATGGCAAAGAAAACAAATGAAACACAGACAGCTAATGTTGAAGCTGTAAAGACAGAAACTAAGGCAACTAAGACTACAACTAAAAAGGCACCTGCTAAGAAGGCAGCAGCTAAAGAAACAACTAAGGAGACAGTAGCTAAGGAAACAGCAGCTAAGAAGCCAGCAGCTAAGAAGGCTACAGTTAAGGCTGAGAAGGTTGTTGAGACTTATGTTGAGTTCGCTGGAAATCAGGTATTGCTTTCAGCAGTAGAAGCTCGTGTTAAGGCTGCATATGTTGCAGAGGGACACAGAGAATCTTCTATCAAGACTCTTAAGGTATATGTTAAGCCTGAAGAGAATGCAGCTTATTATGTAATCAACGATAATAACGTTGGCAGAGTTGATCTTTTTGCTTAAGATTGCGCCGTACATAATGCATACAAGAACTGTCGGAATGAAACACTGTTTTTTTCCGGCAGTTTTTTTATTAATGACTTAAGGAGGGACTCACCGCAGGTGGGAGTAGATTATTATGAGTAAAACCAGAAAACTTGCTATGGTTGCTCTTATGGCAGCCCTTATGTGTATTCTATCTCCAATAACAATTCCAGTTGCCGGTGGCGTGGGCGCTAACCTTGGTGTGTTTATGGTGGTGCTTATGGCATATATTCTTGAGTTCCCAATGGGGATTGCAAGCTGTGCTATATATCTTCTTCTGGGACTTGTGGGACTTCCGGTGTTTGCTGGATTCCAGGGCGGAGTTGGTGTGTTTATGGGACCCACAGGAGGCTTTTTAATAGGATATCTCGCACTTGGAGCAGTGTCGGGATTGTTTCTTAAAATAGGAAAAGGAAATCGATGGATATTTGCGTCAGGAGCGGCAGTGGGGCTTGTTATATGTTATATATTGGGTGCCCTGTGGTATATGGCGGTTATTAAAGTAAAGTTTCTGACGGCGATTGTAACCTGCGTAGCACCATATGTTGTTTTTGACATTATTAAAATTACAGTTGTGTGTATAATTGGTCCGGTTTTTAAGAAAAATATACAGCAAGCGTAAATTTTCGAATTTTGGTACTTCCATTTTGATGTGTGGGTATGTTATCATTAAAGCGTTTGATACAACAAGATTAAATTAAGGAAGGAACAAAAATGGATTTTTTTGATGTATTAGCATTACTTGGTGGATTAGCAATGTTCTTATTTGGTATGAACCAGATGAGTGACGGACTTGCCAAACTTTCAGGTGGTAAGATGGAGAAGATTTTGGAGAAGCTTACTTCCAATAAGATTAAGGGAGTGGTTCTCGGTGCCGGTGTTACAGCGGTTATTCAGTCTTCATCGGCTACAACTGTTATGGTAGTTGGATTTGTTAACTCCGGAATTATGAAATTAAGCCAGGCAGTAGGAATTATTTTTGGTGCCAATATCGGTACAACCATAACTGCGTGGATATTGAGCTTGACAGGACTTGAAAGCTCTAACTTCTGGGTGCAGATGCTTAAACCAACTTCTTTCTCACCTATTCTTGCAATTATTGGTATTGCAATGTTGATGTTTTCTAAGAAGGATAAGTACAAGGATATCGGAACTATTCTTGTAAGCTTTGCGGTATTGATGTTTGGTATGGATATGATGAGTGGTGCGGTAGAAGGCCTTAAGAATAGTGAGTCTTTTACAAGTATATTTACAATGTTTGCTGATAATCCATTCCTTGGACTTTTAGCAGGTGCTTTGCTTACAGCCATTATTCAGAGTTCATCAGCATCAGTTGGTATTCTTCAGGCTTTAAGTAGTACAGGAGCCATTACATTTGGCGGTGCAGTGCCTATTATTTTGGGACAGAATATTGGCACCTGTGTAACAGCACTTATTTCTTCAGCAGGTGCAAGTAAGAATGCTAAGAGAGCTGCATTTGTTCACCTTTATTTTAATATAATTGGAACTGCATTATTTATGGCAGTATTCTATTTGTTGAATGCAGTTATTGATTTTGAATTTATGTCAGGACAGGCTACACAGTTTAATATTGCCATTATGCATACAACCTTTAACGTATTTGCAACTGCGGTATTGCTTCCATTCTCTAAGCTTCTTGAAAAGCTTGCATACCTTACAATCAGAGATAGTAAGGATGAAGTTGTAGAAGAGCCTATGATTAAGCTTCTTGATATGAGATTTTTGGAGAGACCGTCCTTTGCAGTTGAGCAGTGTGTAAAGACAACAGCAGAAATGGCTGAGATTGTAAGAAAATCAATTTTCATGGCTATGGAGCTTATGGAAAAATATGATGAAGATAAGGCTAACAAAGTTATTGAAATGGAAGCTCTTGTGGATAAGTACGAGGATGAACTTGGTTCCTACATGGTTAATTTGAGTTCCAAGAACTTAAGTGAAGAGGATTCCAGAGTCATATCAGAGCTTTTGCAGGTAATAGGTGATTTTGAGCGTATGTCAGACCACTCTCTTAATGTAATGGAAGCTGCCAGGGAAATGAACGAAAAGAATATGACATTCTCTGAAAAGGCTACCAAAGAGCTCCAGATTTTTAATGAAGCTGTCAAGAGAATTATTGATGAAGCTACGGATGCTTTTGTTAATAATGACAGCAGTCTTGCATTAGTTGTTGAGCCACTTGAGGAAGTAATTGACGGACTTAATGCAGAGCTTAAAGCAAGACATGTAAGAAGACTTCGTGAAGGTAAGTGTACAATCGAACTTGGTTTTGTACTTTCAGATATTACTACTAATTATGAGAGAATAGCAGACCATTGTTCTAACATTGCTATCAGTGTGCTTCAGGTTAAGCAGAAAAATCTTGAAAGCCATGAATATCTTGACAGACTTAAAGCTGAGGATGCAGCATTTAAGCAGCAGTACAGTGATTTGTCAAGAGTATATAGATTACCATAGAAATATAAGGTTGCAAGCGAGCTTGCAACCTTTACTTATTTTGGGGATTGACAAAGATTGGGCGTTGGCAGTATATTGATGATGAAGTTAGCGACCACTAACTAAAAGTGGTTGTTTTTTTAAAAACTAAGGTTAGTCAACACTAACTATAAACCATGGAGGAAATTTAAAATGGCAATTGTGGAATTTAAAGATGTTACACGAGTATATACAAGCGGAGAGCATGTGCAGAAGGCATTGGATAATGTTAGTTTTACGCTGGACGAGGGAAAATTTGTTGTAATTTTAGGACCTAGTGGTGCGGGAAAAAGTACTTTGTTAAATATGCTTGGTGGTCTTGATAGTCCTACCAGTGGAACAATTATTGTAAATGGTAAGGATATTTCTACTTTATCTAATAATGAGCTTGCAGATTACAGAGCTTCAACAGTGGGATTTGTTTTTCAGTTTTATAATCTTATTCCAACACTTACGGTATATGAAAACGTTGCATTGGTTAAGGAGATTTCCAAGGATTCTCTTGACCCTGCCAAAATGATTGCAGAGGTGGGGTTAGAAGATCATATGAAGAATTTTCCATCAGAGCTTTCAGGAGGAGAGCAACAGAGAATTTCTATTGCAAGAGCACTTGCTAAGAATCCAAAAATACTTTTATGTGATGAGCCAACAGGAGCATTGGATTCAGAAACCGGAGTTATGGTTTTAAAGCTTCTTTTGTCTATGGCAAAAAATTATGGCAAAACAATAGTTGTTGTAACACACAATCAAAACATTGCAAAAATGGCTGATGTTGTAATCAAAGTAAAAAACGGGAAGATTAAATCTTATGAAGAGCAGTCATCCCCAATGAGTGCAGAGGAGGTTGAGTGGTAAAAATGCTTATACGAAAATTATTTCGAACAGCCTGGAGTTACAAATCTCAATTTGCTTCTATGATAATAATGATTGCGATTGGCGTGGGAGTTTTTCTTGGATTTAATATTGAGTGGAGAACTATTAAATATAATACATTTGCTTTTATGGAAGATACTAATTACGCAGATTTTCGTATTTATAACGAGGCGGGTTTTACACAGGAAGAAATCGAACAAATTGAAGCAATTGATGGTATAGAAGCTGCTACCAGATATTTTAATGTGAATGTAGATATAGAAGGCACAAAAAAGTCAATAGCACTTAATGTGTCAGAGAATTACACTGTGTCGACTATGCTTGTTACAGAGGGTGCAGATTATGACTCGCAAAGAAGCGGAATCTGGATTTCAGACAGATTTGCCGAAGCTAATAATATAGAAATTGGCGATGAAATTAAATTGACATACTTGGGCATGACTATTAATGAAAAAGTGGTAGGTTTGGCAAAGAGTGGTGAAAATATGGTTTGCGTTGCAGATGATAATCAGCTGATGCCAGATTATGAAAGCTTCGGATTTGGTTATATCTCGCCAAAGAATTTGGAAAATATTATAGGAATGGATTATTACCCTCAAATTAATATTATTTCTGATTTGAGCAAGGATAAATTAGAGGAAAAAATAAAAGCAGCAACCGGTACTACATTTTTAGTTACAACCAAAAACGAGCATCCTGCATATGCCGGGGCCACGGGGGAAGCAGAGGAAGGAAAAACTATGGGCGCGATTCTTCCCGTGTTATTTTTAGCAATTGCAATGCTTACCATGGTGACAACTATGCACAGAATTGCGGCTAATGAAAAAGTACAGATTGGTACTTTAAAAGCACTTGGTTTGAGGGATAGCAAAATTTTGATTCATTATACAATGTATGGTCTGATAATAGGAATTGTTGGTCTTGGTTTAGGTGTTGCACTTGGATTTTTGATTGCATCTTTGCTTGTTAGTCCAACAGGAACAATGAGTACATATATTGATATTCCGGGATGGAAGCTTGTTATGCCAGGCTTTTGTATTCCGGTGATGATTTTTATGCTTGCGTTTCTAACATTGATTAGTTTTGTTTCTGTAAAACGTATGTTAAAGGGAACGGCTGCGGATGCCCTTCGCCCTTATACTCCTAAGGCTATGAAGAAAAGCTTTTTGGAAAAAACATCGGTATGGAAAAAGCTTTCCTTTGGTACCAAGTGGAATTTAAGAGATATTTTTCGCCATAAAGCAAGAGGTGCCATGACGCTTATTGGCGTATTTGGATGTATGCTTTTATTGGTAGGAGCTCTAGGAATGAAGGACACCATGTTTAGATTTGTAAATATGCTTAACAATGATGTTAGTAATTATGAGACCAAAATCAATCTTACAGAAGGCGTAGATAATGAACAGGCAAAAGAACTTGCAAAAGAAGTTCAAGGTGACTGGCAGGCAAATATGGGAATTAGTTATGAGGGAAAAACAATAACGCTTGAAATATATGGTGTGGATAATGGAAAAATAGGTTTTCTTACGGAAGAAGATGAGCATACGACATTGTCAGATGAAGGGGTATATCTTTGCCTCAGACTTAAAGAAACTGCACAGATAGGAGACGAAATAGAATTTTCTCCTTATGGCAGTGATGAAACCTACAAGGTCAAGGTAGCAGGATATCTTCGTTCATTAATTAGCGAAAATATTGTAATGACGGATGAGTATGCAAAAAAAATGGGAATTGAATATAGTATTAATTCAATTTACACAGATGTTTTGTCCGAGGATATTTTGGAGCAAGAAATTATCTCCGGAAAGCAGGACAAGGATACCATTATGGCAACCTATGATACCTTTATGGAAATTATGAATATTATGATTGCAGTGTTTGTAGTTGCGGCTATAGTTCTTGGAATTGTTGTGTTATACAATCTTGGAGTTATGAGTTATGTGGAACGTTACAGGGAGCTGGCAACACTAAAGGTATTGGGCTTTAAGGACGCCAAAATAGGTAATCTGTTAATTACGCAGAATATTTGGCTTACCTTGTGCGGAGTGATTTTGGGACTTCCGGGAGGAGTATTGGTGCTTAACATTTTAATTAAGGCACTTGTGAGCGAATATGAGTTAAGTATTTATATGGGTTGGATGACATCTGTTGTAAGCATTGCATTAACCTTTGGAGTTTCTTTTTTTGTAGGTCTTATTGTATCAGTTAAAAACAAGAAAATTAATATGGTGGAGGCCTTGAAAGGGGCAGAATAATTATGATGATTAATAAGAGGCTGATAAGTTCTGTCAGCGAAAGTAAAAAATACATAGCAGGAAATGTGGTATGCCAGTGGATATCTCTTGTTGCCAATATTGTTATGATGGGAAGTATTACCGGCTTTCTTGCCGGACTTGTTGTTAGAAAGCCTTCGCAAAGAGAAATCATTGTCACTTTGGTTGTATCGGTTATAGCGGTGCTTGTGCGTTATGTATGCACCGTTATTTCCAGTAAAATGAGTTATTTGTCATCAAAAACGGTGAAGAAAACTCTTCGTGAAAAAATCTATCAAAAACTGTTACGACTTGGCATAGCGTACAAAGAGAAGGTTAATACCTCCGAGGTAGTTCAAGTGGCAGTGGAGGGCGTGGACCAGCTAGAAACTTATTTCGGTGCATATCTGCCACAGTTTTTCTATGCAATGCTGGCCCCACTTACATTATTTATTGTTATGAGTTTTGTAAGCCTTCCGTGCGCAATTGTGCTTTTAATATGCGTGCCACTAATCCCTGTGGCTATTGTGGCGGTTCAGAGGTGGGCAAAAAAACTACTTGCCAAATATTGGGGACAGTACACTGCCCTTGGAGATACCTTCCTTGAAAATCTTCAAGGCTTAACAACTCTTAAAATCTATCAGGCGGATGATTTTAAACAGGAGGAAATGAACAGAGAGTCCGAGCATTTTCGCCGGATTACCATGAAGGTGCTGACTATGCAGCTAAATTCCATAACAATTATGGATTTGATTGCATATGGTGGTGCCGCTATTGGCGTTATTCTCTCAGTAACCCAGTATGCAGCCGGAAATGTGTCGCTTCAAGGCTGTCTTTTTATAATTCTGTTATCAGCAGACTTTTTTATTCCAATGAGACTTCTTGGATCTTTTTTCCATATTGCAATGAATGGTATGGCTGCGAGTGATAAGATTTTTCGTCTTCTGGATTTGCCTGAAAACACAGGTGGAACAGATGAAATTGGAGATGATTATTCAATTGTATGTGAGAGCCTGTGCTTTGCTTATGAAGAAAAGAGAGAAATATTGCATAGTGTTAATATGAAATTTCCTATGGGAAGCTTTACATCAATTGTAGGTGAGTCCGGTTGTGGTAAATCCACTGTGTCAGGGATTCTGATGGGTAGAAACAGGGGCTACACAGGAAATGTAATAGTGGGTGGCATAGAGTTAAATAATATTGCAGAAGCAAGTCTTATGAAAAAGCTTACCTATATAAGTCATCAGAGCTATCTGTTTAAAGGAACGATAAGAGACAATCTTCTTATGGGCAGTCCACAAGCAACAGATGATGAGTTATGGACAGTTCTTGAAAGGGTTAATCTGGCTGCATTTTTAAAGAATGAAAATGGGCTTGATACGGTTCTTTCGGAAAAAGCATCCAATCTATCCGGAGGGCAGTGTCAGAGACTGGCTCTTGCCCGTGCTCTTTTACACGATAGTCCGGTATATATTTTTGATGAAGCCACATCTAATATTGATGTGGAAAGTGAAAATGACATTATGAGAGAAATACACGCTATTGCTAAGAATAAAACAGTAATTCTCATATCACATCGTCTTGCCAATGTTGTGGGTTCGGACAATATATATGTAATGGAAAAAGGTAATGTTGTAGAAGAGGGTAGTCATGAAGAACTTCTACTTGCAAACCAAACTTATGCTAAGCTGTGGAACGCGCAGCAAAGTCTTGAAAATTACGGAAAGGCTGGTGACGGGGATTGAAAAAGAGAAGTGGCTTTAATGTTATGATGCGCCTTATTGGTCTTGTAAAACCCCTTACCGGTTATATGCTTCTGGCAATTTTTATGGGACTAATTGGACATCTGTGTGCCACCTTTATTACTGTGTTTGGTGGATATGCTGTTGCGGACATTCTGGGCGTTGATGTGGATTTTTCCAGGACAGTTTTATTTGTAATGGTTATTGTATTTGCTCTTGTGCGAGGAGTGCTTCGTTACGCGGAGCAGGCGTGCAATCATTTTATTGCTTTTAAGCTTCTTGCGCTTATTCGCGAAAAAGTTTTTAGGGCGCTTAGAAGGCTTTGTCCGGCTAAATTAGAGGGAAAAGACAAGGGGAACCTGATTTCGATTATTACCTCGGATATTGAGCTTCTGGAGGTGTTTTATGCCCATACTATTTCTCCTATTGCGATAGCTTTTATATATGGTATTTTGATGTGTGTGTTTATCAGCCGTTATAATATTGTGCTTGGCATTATAGCGCTTGGGGCATATGTGACCATCGGCGTAATTATTCCAATTGTTACATCCAGACTTAGTGGTGATGACGGAATTAAATTTCGTACTAAATCAGGCAATCTGTCGGGATTTGTATTGGACAGTCTAAGGGGTCTTTCTGAAACTCTCCAATATGGTCAGGGTGCAAAAAGAATGGCTGAAATAAAAGCACAGACCGATGCCTTATCTATTGATGAAGAACATATGAAAAAAACATCGGGAAGAAATCAAGCAGTAACTAATACTGCAATTCTTGTGTTTGACCTTGCTATGCTGTTTGTGGCAGCTTTGCTGTATCAGAAGAGCGAAGTAGAGTTTGTAGGAGTGTTAATATCTGTGATTGCAATGATGAGCTCATTTGGACCTTTTGTGGCATTGGCTAATCTTGGAAGTACTCTTCAAAATACTTTTGCAGCAGGAAATCGCGTACTGGATATTCTGGATGAAACACCTGTGGTGGAAGAAATCAGCCAAAACAGGGATATTGCTTTTACCGGGGCAGCAGTTCAAAATGTGACCTTTGCTTACAATAGTGAGGTCATTCTTGATAATGTATCTGTGGAAATTCCGCAGGGGTCGGTAATTGGTATAGTGGGTAGAAGTGGTAGTGGAAAATCTACCTTGCTGAAGCTTCTTATGCGTTTCTGGAAAGTAAAAGATGGCGCGGTTAAAATTTCCGGAGTTAATACTGATAATATTAATACTGCCAATTTGAGAGAAATGGAGAGCTTTGTAACTCAGGAAACTCATCTGTTCTGTGACAGCATACGTAGCAATATTCGTATTGCCAAACTGGATGCAACAGACGAGGAGATTGAAACAGCCTGTAAAAAAGCTTCCGTACATGATTTTATTATGACTTTGCCTAAAGGGTATGATACTCCGGTGGGAGAGTTGGGGGACACTCTTTCCGGCGGTGAGAGACAACGATTGGGACTGGCGCGAGCCTTCTTACATAATGCTGACCTTATGCTTTTGGATGAACCAACAAGTAATCTGGATAGTCTCAATGAAGCGGTTATCCTTAAATCTCTTAACGAGGCCAAAGAAAACAAAACGGTTGTGCTAGTGTCTCATAGAAAATCAACCATGCGAATTGTGGACAGGGTATATTCTGTAGAGCATGGGAGGATGAGCTGATGACAAAGGATTTAGAGAGTAAAAGAGTAAGAGAAAAGGAAATGGTTTCCCAGATGATTGCCTTGTATTGTAGGAAAAGACATGGAGTTAAACGGGCTTTGTGTTCTGAGTGTTGTGAACTTAACACTTATGCAAGAATGCGTAGTGACAAATGTCCTTTTATGGAAACAAAAACCTTTTGCTCTAATTGTAAGGTGCATTGTTATAAGCCTGAAATGCGTGAAAAAATTAGAGAGGTTATGCGCTTTAGCGGACCAAGGATGATATTTTATCATCCAGTAGTGGCATTGCGCCATGTGATAGAAACGAAAAAAGAGAAAAGAAGATTGGAGAGAGAAAATGAGAATTAAAAAAGCAATATTTATTGTCCTTGGTTGTTTGGGAGTGGGACTTGGAGCAGTTGGTGCTGTGGTACCGATGCTTCCGGCTTTTCCATTTTTGCTGTTAGCTGCATTCTGTTTTGCAAAAAGCTCGGAAAGATTACATAAATGGTTTATTAATACCAAGCTTTACAAGAAAAATCTTGAAAGCTATGTTGCAGGTCGTGGTATGACATGGGCAACCAAAATCCGTGTAATGATAACAGTTACATTACTTATGGGCTTTGGATTTACAATGATGTTAATCAAACAGGTATATATCCCTTGTAATATTCTGTTTTGCGTGTGGGTATTCCATATTCTGTATTTTATATTCGGGGTGAAGAATTATGTAGAGGAGAAGGAGTAGTTACAGATATTAATTTTACATATTCTTTACAAATTTTAACACTTATTTAATTTGTTTTTGCATATTGGCTGTGCTACGATAAAGTATATGAAAATACTGTGAGGAGGAGTTAGAATGAACTACTTAAAAAAATCTGTATTAATTGGAATGATAGGAACTATGTTTTTGGCAACGATGGGTTGTACGAGAGAAGTAAGTCTTGATGCGGGTGGTTTTGTTACACAACCATCAGGCACTGAAGAAACAAGTGTTGAAGAGACAAGCACCAGTGGGGTTAAGCCGACGGTAAAACCTGATTACACCAAGGATGGCGGAGTGGTGGAGTATACACAGTTGGAGGATGGCACTTATGAATATAACGGTGTAATATACACTCACAAAAATATTATGAGTGGAATAATGCCGGGAACCAATCATAGGAGCACCATAGTTGCTTTGGCAAATTCTGAAAAATACTACTTTGATATTTATGCTGAAGATATATTGCTTTATAATAAAATTAATTATTCTAATATTAATGGTGTTGTTGTGGAGTTACATCATCATGACAATGCTCTTTTGGATGGTAGATATATATCGGAGAAGGAAGGGGACTCCCTTTATATTGAATTGAGCGAGGGGTATGTATCCTTCTGGGATTTTGAAAATGTGCTTACTGAAGAGGATATGGAATATCATATGTCGAGTGTTGAACCGGGATTATCCTATCGTGTTGATTGCAGATATATGATTGTGGGTGACAGTATTGAGTTGTATACCAATCCTGCAAGACCTAATATTACAATAGTGGATGATATTACCTTGGAATACAATGGTGTAAAATATGTGTACGAGGAATATTCTTCTAAGGAAGAGTATCGTGTGGTTAATAAAACGGGATATCCGCAATATGATGAGCTTATTGATTTAATTATAAATATCAAAGATACTAATGAGTATCCGAGAGAAGTCTATGAAGAGAATGGAATCTGCAATATATTTGGACTTTATGATACATTTGAAAAGAGTGGTTTCTATCTTGTGGATTTAGAGGGGGATGGTATCGAAGAGCTTCTATTGGGCTATAATGGAGTCAAGAGTCCTAATGGAATGGTTTATATGATATATACTATCCGTGATGGGGAACTTTTACAGGTATGCAATGGTGGAGAAAGAGATACTTATACGCTATGTGAAGGAAACTACATTATGGAAGTTCTTACTGGCGGTGCCGCAAACGGCTTTACGGCTTATTATACATTTGGAGATTCCAAGCTTAAGCTTAAGGAAGCAGTGGTGTATGACGGATATTATGATTCGGAGAATCCACGGTTCTTATGCACTGAGAGCTTGGATGTAGCCACAGGTGTTCACATTACAAGTGAGGAGGCTACGGCTATACACGACAAATATCAGAAGCGATTGATAGAGTTTACGTTGTTTGCGAGACCGGAGTTTAAATAGTTGTTTAAAATAGCACATTTCGGCTAAAATATAATTAGATTATAAATTAGCCGAAATGTGCTTGATTTTTATACGTGCTTCGGCTAAAATGTAATTAATTTATGAAATAGCCGAAAGAAGGTGACGCATATGAATTATATTACAAGAAATTTGGAGAATGTAGTAAAACAGGTTACACAAGAATATCCAGTAGTCTTAGTTACTGGACCGAGACAGGTGGGTAAGACCACTATGCTTCAGAAGCTAATGGAAGGAACGGATAGAGGATATGTTACTCTGGATGATTTGATTGAAAGAAATATTGCGAAGACAGATCCTGAATTGTTTCTTCAGATTCATAAGCCACCTGTATTAATTGATGAAGTTCAGTATGCACCGGAGCTTTTTACCTATATTAAGATGTATGTGGACAAAAATCACGAGCCGGGAGCATTTTGGCTTACGGGTTCACAGGTTTTTAAGTTGATGCAAGGTGTTCAGGAGTCTTTGGCGGGAAGAGTAGCAGTGCTTTCTCTTACATCATTGTCTCAGGCAGAAATTTCAGGTGTAGAGATGGAGCCTTTTACCGTTGATATTGAAGCTTTATCTGCAAGAAAATCAGGCAGGGAAGAGGCTGATACGAGAGGCATTTTTGAGCGTATATACAAAGGTTCTATGCCGGCAATTGTAAGTGGTGCTAACAGTAATAGCCAGATTTTTTACAGCAGTTATTTGACTACCTATATTGAGCGAGATGTAAAGGCGTTGTCGGATGCAATTGATTCACTGAAATTCCTTAGATTTATTACTGCGGTGGCTGCAAGAAGCAGTCAAATGCTGAATGTAGCAGAAATTGCTCAGGATGCAGATATTAATCAGACACAGGCAAAGAATTGGCTGGGAATTTTGGAGACATTAGGAATTATTTTTTATCTACACCCTTACTCTAATAATTTGTTGAAGCGTCTTGTGAAAACACCTAAGCTGTATTTCTACGATACAGGTTTGGTGTGCTATCTGACTAAGTGGAGTAGTGCCGAAACATTAGAATGTGGTGCGATGAACGGAGCAATTTTAGAGAATTATGTAGTTGCAGAAATTATGAAAACCTATTTGAATTGTGGTAAAGAGCCGTATTTATATTATTATCGGGATAAGGATGCTAAGGAAATTGATATCGTGCTTGAGCACGATGGGGTACTGAATCCAATCGAGATTAAGAAGACTTCTAATCCGGGAACGGAACTGATAAAGGTATTTAATTTGTTGGATAAGTCTTCCACGCCTCGCTCAAAAGGGGCAGTCATCTGTATGAAGCCGGGACTTGGTGCGATTGATAGGGATAACTATATTGTGCCAGTGTGGATGATTTAAGAGGGAAAGCAATATTATTCCTCACTTCTATTTACAAGCAATTTAGCAAAATCTATCAAAAGACTTCTATCATTGGCATTAAGTGTATGAAAGGTAAGTATTAAATTCATATCCTCATCTGTGAAATCTACAGCTGGATTATAAGATGGGGTATCAATAGAAAAGAAATCTGACATAGTAATTTTAAAACCAGCACATATCTTCTCCAAAGTGGAGACGGTGGGCTGGTTATTTTTTTGGAAAAGAGAGTTGAGGGACGAATAAGGGATACCTGACTCTTTTGCAAGCTTATACAAAGACCAGTTGCGCTTGGTTAATAAATCATTAATTCTTAATAAAGTCTTATTACACTCCATAGTCAACCTCCTGATATTAATATAATACGTTAATTTTATCCTTATTATAACGTCAAAATTAGATGTGAAAAGGCGTTATAAAAGTTGATTAAATAACGTAAAAGCGTTATAATGTTTTTAGTGTTTTCGTGAAAGTGAGTAAAGATAATGAATGGTACGAAAGATAAACCTTACATTATTCGACGTATAACAAGACTTCATATCAGTCATAGATTAAAACAGATGAAAAATGGTAAGAACAACACGAAAAATATTAAATTGCACGCCTTTTTTCATAATAGACTGATTCCACTTATCTCAGTCAGTCGAAAGCTAAGAAAACAAGAATTAACTATAATGTCTGATAATAGTCAATTAGGTAAATGCCCTACAATATATGCCTGTACACATATTGGAGGTTTTGATATAGAAAATTTATTTGAGGCAATAAAGGCACCATGTTGGTTGTTTTTGGCAGACCCGAATGAAGTGTATGTGAATTTTGATGGTTTGCTATTGTTTTTGAATGGAGTTATTTGTTTCGAAAGCGACAACAAAACAGATAGAAACATTGGTGTATACAAATATTAAAGTGGTTGATACAGAGACATACGAAGAACTCTCATATAATGAGCAAGGAGAAATATGTATTGCTGGCCCATGTGTAATGATGGGCTACTTCGATAACGAAGAAGAAACGCAAAATGTTCTTAAGACTCATAACGATGGAATTGTATGGGTACATACCGGAGATATTGGTTCCATTGATGAAGATGGATTTATAAAAATAACGGGAAGAATCAAACGAATGATTTTAACATGGGAGAACGGAGTGTGTCATAAGGTTTTCCCTAAAGTAATCGAGGATTCCCTTCTAAAGACGGGTGTCATCAAATCTATATCTGTTGTAGGTAGGGAAAAAGCGCAATGGGACAATGAATTGATTGCTTTTCTTACATTAGAAAACGGAGCCGCCGAAGAAGATGCTTTAGCAGTCATTGAACAATATGCTCTTAATAATTTTGAAATCTACGAGAGACCTGTCAAATACATTGTTAAAGACAGGTTGCCATTAACCACAATTGGTAAGGTGGATTACCGAGCATTGGAAAAAGAAGCATTAGAATTGTAACAGAGGAGAAGACCATGGTTAAGCGTGCAAAAAACATACCTTTTCCAGTTTTATCGCATAGTCAAGAGTGTAATTTAAATGCAGAAGATAGAAAAACGTATTATGAGGAATTAAGAGCGTACTGTAAGAAACGAAAACTGACAAATACTACAAAGGGTGCTCTTACCTGTGCAACGCATTTGAAGAAAATCACGGGAAAGATATGTTCCAAGGTGTGCAGAATGTTATCAAGAAGTAATGTTTGTGTAGTTACTGACGGGTTAGAAAATATTCCCGAAGGAGCAGTTGTTTTTGCATGTTCTCATCAGGGCGTATTAGATGGATTTGTTTGGATTACTGATTGTCCTAAACATGCAGTGATTTTTCATGGAGCAGAAACCAACAAAGCTTTATTATTGGCGCAAGTTAACACAGGATTAATTTTAGTAACAAAAGATAAAACCAATCCAAATAATAGAATTAATGCAAAACTTGATATGATATCAATTCTTCTTCGTGAACACTCTGTATATATATGCCCGGAATCGGCTTGGAATCTATCTCCAAATAAGCTACACTTGCCAATATATTGGGGATTCATTGACGTAGCGCAAAAAAGTCAAAAGCCAATTGTTCCTATGGTTATCGAATATACATATGACACGGCGTTTGATATAGAAACCATTACTCGTATACACATTAGATATGGAAAACCTATTACTGTAGCAGAGAATGACAACTTAATGGAAAAGCTACAAGAATACGAGGATAGTATCTCTACTATGCGTTGGGAGCTAATAGAAGAAAAAGGATTATTTTCTCGTAAAGAAATATTGAATAGCGATTATATTAATTTTGTTAAAGGAAACCTGCGAAATTTAGAAATGGGAAAAATTAGCATTGATGTGGAAACTAAGGGGATTAGGGGTTCAAATGATGAGTTTTATCTATTTCATCATATTAATTATGTCCCATGGGATGCTTGGGGAGAATTTCGTTCAACAAGTTTAGTGGAGAAATTAAAGATAATAAATAGAGTAAATAATGTATAAGAGAATTATATGAAGCTAACAAATAAAAACACTCCAATTAATCATTACATACGAACTAAAATAAAAAAATATAAAACAAGCAAAGCTACTGCAATTGCTTCGGATACCCCTATTAAAGGTACTCGCATAAGGAAGAAATGGCACCCATTTTTAATGAAGCTCCTTCACATCAAAAGTAAGTTACTTGGACTTACCTATGAAATTATAAGTGACAAAATCATAGACGAAGATAAAACCGTCATTTATGCAGTTACTCACATTGGCAAATGTGACTATGAAATGGTAGTAGAAGCTTTGGGACTTTTTGCTTACCCTTTTGCCGGCGACTGGGAATTAATGTATGCCACTATTGATGACTATTTTCTCAGAGCCAATGGCATTTTGTACGTGGATACCGCTGACAAAGACGATCGTAAAAACAGCTTTAAATTTATGTGCAAATTATTAAAGCAAGGCACATCTATGCTTATTTTTCCGGAAGGTATATGGAATTTGTCTCCTAATTTGCCAACACTAAAGCTGTTTCCGGGATGCGTCCAAGCTGCCAAGGAGTGCCAAGTGCCAATCGTTCCGATAGCAGTTGAGCAAGTGGACAAGCATTTTATTGTTAATGTGGGAGAAGAACTTTCTTTCAATGATATGCAGGAAAATGAGGCAATACATAAGCTTCGTAATGTTCTTGCAACTTTAAAATGGGAAATTTGGGAGCGATTACCGCAAATTACTCGTTCAGAGATTTCGCATGATTACTATGATAAATTTCAAAAAGAGCGGTTGTCGGAGTTTAAGGGATTCACAATGGAAGTGATTAATCAGAGAACATATAAGGATAAGCTTGATAGAGAAGTAATAGCTATTATGCAGGATTTGGATAATCATCCATTGACTTTTGGAAACCATTATGCTAAGTTAAATGCACAGAAGGGTATCAATTGAGTAAGACTGGCTATATTTTCGGGAGACAATTGTCTCCCGTTTTATATCGTGTGTCTTGTAATGTACGTTAGAAATTTAAAAATATACTGAAAACTTACAAGGGAAAGTAACTTATGGAAAATAATAAAACATATCCCAATATAGATATGCAACAGACGGGAAAAAGAATAAAGCACGCAATTACAAAAGCAGGATATACACCTAATATGATTAAAGAATATTTGCATTTATCCTGTGTACAGCCTATTTATCGTTGGTACAAGGGGCTAATATTGCCTTCAGTAGACCATTTGTTTATGTTAAGCGAACTGCTAGGTGTTCATATGGAAGAATTGTTAGTGAAGGCAAATAATAATCCTATTAGTTATGAGATATTTGTTTCAAACCCGCTGTTACAACAAATACGTCTAAAAGAATATTGCAGAAAGTTATATCAAATATCAGCATAGTTTTTTGGACTAACAGTCCAATGAAAAATTCGTTGACAAATGTTATCCTCTTATCATAGTCATACATATGATAGGAGGAATTTTTTATGTCAAAGAAAAAGTTTGGACAAATAAGTGACGCAGAGAGAAAAGAATTGGAGGAAAAGGCTATAATGAATATGCATAGCGATAGATTGGAAACAACAGAATAGATTTGTCTCAGTTTACGGTCAATAATTAATAAGAATATTCTAATTAATTGTTACATACAAACCAATTTACACAATCGTGCTTCATTAATAAGCATTTTACATTGCTTTTGTGAACATAATTATGCTATAATTATGTCAGAGAAAGGAGCGAAGTATTATGCCACTTATTATGCCTATTAAAGATTTGCGCAATACAACCGAGATTTCCGATATCGCACACAAGGTACAGGAGCCTATTTTTATTACCAAAAACGGATATAGCGACTTGGTTGTAATGAGTAGTGAATTATACGATAAATTTGCAAGAATGAATCGCATCGACCAAGCAATTTTTGAATCTGAGCAAGAAATTGCTAACGGAGCAGAAGCAGTTGATGCAGAGATAGTTTTTGCAGAATTGGAGAAAAAACATTTTGGATAAATACAAGGTAAAAGTTAACCCCAGAGCAATCAGTGAATTAGACCACATTTACGAATGTATCGCAAATGAGAAATTGGCTCCTGAAAATGCCAAAGGACAGGTTGACCGAATCAAGAAGGCTGTTTTAAGCTTAGATACATTTCCACAATCTCACCAAGAGCGAAATGAGGGGAGATATGCCGGAAAAGGCTACCGTCAGTTACTGATTGATAACTATATTGCCATTTTCAACATTGATGAACCACACAAAACAGTTTATGTGGTAACAATACAATATCAAGGACGGAAACTATAAAATAATTACCATCTTATAATTAATGAGAATCTAAGAGTTACACAAAGAGCGTTAGTAGGTAAATTGGGAATATCATTTAGACAGATTCAGTAGAATATGGCAGAAATGGTAAGTTATGGTGCAATTCCAAGAATTGGCTCAACTCGCAGTGGGCATTGGAAAGCGTTTAAGTAGTGCATAGGTTATAATTATTATTGGAGTTTCAGACAAAAACCTCCGACAGGAATTAATCCTATCGGAGGTTCGTTTTAATATTAAGCCATTACGGTTTCGCCACTATTCCATTAATCTCCACATTATCTGTGAGTTCAATCATCAAAAACTTTCTTCCGTCAATTTCTCTGGTTTCCACCAAATCCATGCGGTCAGGTGCCACCTTAACAACCACATCCGGAGCCTTGATTTCAACAGTGCGGGCAGCCACCACGTTGGTAGCCATAAAACTTGTCTGCTCTCCGGCAACGTTGGAGTAGTGATGCTCAAATTCCTCGATGCGCTCATCGGCTACACCACTTTTCTCAAGGGCACGTCTAACCTCTTCCTTGCCAAAAGTAACCGGATCCGGTTCATCCTTATGTTCCTCAACAAAAGCATTAAGATTCTCGTGGATGGTCTTAACCGCCTCAAAAGTGCATTCTTCACCAAGAGTTTCCTCTAAGATTTCGGTAAAAGTGTTTTTCTGGATTTTGCTGGTCATAGGAATGACACAGCCAAGCACTCCGTCGATTAATTCTGTCTGGATTTCTTCAGTGTTCTTGCTGTAATAGAGAATCTGGTGGATGTCGGAGTTGCGTTCATTAAATGCCGGGAACAAAAATCCATGGCAAGGCGCCTCCACAAGCCAGTCTCTGGTGCGGTTTTCGATAGTGTTGGTATCTGCGTTGTAGCACAAGCCTTCTTTGGACAGATTTACAGGGCAGATGCTGCACAAAATATGCTCGTATACATAATCCGATGAGTCATCCATAGAAAGCTCATCAGAACCCTTCCCAGGTACGTCGTAGCAGGCATCAATAAGGAGAATGAGATAGTTTTCTCCATAGATGTAATTATCAATTATTTTGTTATAAAAAACTTCCAAAAGGTTGTCATCTTTTAGGTGGCTGGCTCTAAGCTGCATAAGAAAATCCTGGGAGCCGCCCTCTGCCTCGGTTTCAAGAGGAAATTCCATATTAATAAGATTTTTGCCCGGAGTTCCTGACAGGGTGGAGCGAAAAATCTTAAAATATTTGTAGATTTCTTCGTCCTGTAAGGATAAAAAAGCGTCCTTGAAGGTCATAACTTTATTCTTGTTGCCGTCCACATAGCAGCCGCAAATACGCTGAATACAGCATTTGTCGTTGGTGAACAGCTTTTTGATTTCTAAAATTTCTTTTTTGTTCATATATGTACCTCACTTATAAAAGCCCCGTAAGGGGGAGTTGTCTACATAAGATTATAGTATTTTTTGACTTCATCTGGCAAGGTTAATTTGTTGATATTTTGTCCGATATAAATAGTGATTGATTAGTGCGGCTCGCCTTCTAAAACGGAAGGAGAGATATTTATGAGAATTGGTAACAGTAGTATTGAGATGACTTCCCAGAGAAGTTATCAGGAGACCAAGGTTGCACAAAGCATTTCATTGGTGAGCTTTAAGGGAACCGAGACCGAGCTTGATGCAAAAAGCGGTGAGGATATGTTTTCACAGCTAAAAAAAGCAAGTGAGGAACGTTCACTTGAAAGCCAGATGCAACAGATGAAGATGTCGGGCGTTGCTCAAAGACCTGTGTATAACAGCAATGGAACCCGAAGCGTTAATTCTATTATGGAATTAAAAAATCTTGTTCTGGAAATGCTTCTTGACAGATGGGACAGGAAGAAAAGTTGTTTCTATGACAATCAGGGCAATGACAGAATTTCACAAGGTATTAACCAAGGAATTCAGAATGCCCAGGCAACTGTTTCTATGTCGGGAACTTATGTGTTACAGACTGTGAAGTCATCCTTTTATGCTGAGAAGGAGACAACAGCTTTTTGCACATCAGGAAGTGTGACTACCAAGGATGGGCGTAGCTTTGACATTAATTTTTCATTTGAAATGTCAAGAAGCTTTCAAGTGACCTATGAGGAGTACACCAAAGAGGAATTTGTGTTGTATGACCCATTGGTAATTAATTTCGGAGGAGACGTAACTGAGCTCAGCGACCAGAAATTTTTGTTTGATCTAGACTGCGATGGCGAGAAGGAGGAGATTTCCCAGTTTGCCAGCAACAGCGGATTTCTGGCGATGGACCTTAATGATGATGGAATCATTAATGATGGTAGTGAACTCTTTGGCACTAAATCAGGAAATGGATTTGAAGATTTAGCAAAGTATGATTTGGACGGGAATGGCTGGATTGATGAGGATGACGCCGTCTTTTCCAAATTAAAGGTGTGGACAAAGAACGAAAATGGTAATAACATACTAATGAGTATTAAGGATGCAGGGGTTGGAGCCATATATCTTGGCACTGCCAACACCAAATTCGCCCTTAATAATCTTGCGGACAATTCCACCAACGGAGTAATACAGAAAAGCGGAATTTACCTTATGGAAAGCGGGGAAGTCAACACCATAATGCATGTAGATTTTGCTGTTTAAGGAGAATATATGAAAGTAACGGTTCCTGACTATTATAAGGATTTTAAATGTATAGCCGGAGAGTGCGAAGACACTTGCTGCGCCGGCTGGCAGGTAGATGTGGATGACGCTTCTTTTGCCTATTATAAGACCATAGGCGGTGCTTTTGGTGAAAGGCTGCATTCTGTTATGGTCGAGGGTAAAAAAGGCAGGGAAGGCCAATTTAGAATCTGTGAGGACGGTCGCTGTCCATTTCTTAATGACCAGAATCTCTGTGATTTGTACAGTGAGCTGGGGGAGGATGCTTTATGCGTTACTTGCGACCAATATCCACGTTACACCTGCGAATTTGGTAATTATAAAGAGACAGGAATCGCACTTTCATGTAAAACTGCGGCGGAACTTATTTTAAAGGACAATAGGACACCCGGTTTTACCGAGAGCGAGAACGAAGATAGCTTTAGCGGACTTAATAATATTGACGGGCTTTTGTATCTTAATCTGAAAAAAGCAAGGGAAAAAGCCTATGAAATTGTCTGGGACAGGGACAAAAATATCTGGCAGAGGATGTGTGAGCTTTTGGATTTTGCCGAGGGAGTCCAAAAGTATATGAGACATCCTGACAAGATGAAGGACTATGTGGCTTCTTTTGCACCGGCAACACCGGAAAGTACAATTTTGCCTGCGAACAAAGAAATTTCCAGATACCACACCATTTGGAAATACTATATGAAGCAGGTGATTATCAAAAAAGAATGGCCACTTATGGTAAAAACCATTCAGGAGAACCACTACCTTAAGGATTACGAGGGTCAGACATTAGCCTTTAATAAGTACTACAAGGATAAGGAATATGAGTTTGAAAATCTCATTACATATTTTATTTTCCGGTATTTTATGAAGGGTGTTTTTGACGGAGATGTTCTCACGAAGGTTAAAATGGGCATTGTCAGCGTGCTTATGATTAGGCAGTGCGACATAGGCGTATGGGCTGTTAATGGCAGTCTGACCTATGAACAGCAGGTGGATATATGCCATCTCTATTCCAGAGAGGTGGAACATTCAGAAGAAAATTTTGACAACTTATGTAAGATTTTTTCTAAAAAATCTGAGTTCAAAATTAAACAAATCAAATTATTATTAAATAAGTGTAAAATCTATTGACAATTGAAGAAGGACATTGTATGCTTTGATATGTAGTATTGATTACTACATATCATTGTATTTTAAGAGATAGTATAAGGAGAGCTGTATATGAATCCATCAAAAATTGCTTTAATTGTGGACTCAGGTTGTGATTTGCCGGAGAAAGTTATTAATACCTATGGGATAAAGGTTTTAAGACTCAAGATTTTTCATGAGGGAAAAGAATATACGGATGGCTTGGATTTTGACCCGGTATCAGTGTACAGCATGGATGTGCTTCCAACCACCTCAACTCCCAATATGCAGGAAGTGTTGGATATGGTAGAGGAGGTTCGCTCAGAAGGTTATGAGAAAATTATTGCTATTACAATCTCAGGGGGCTTAAGCGGTACCAACAATACAGTAGCTGCAACCTTTAACGAAATTGAGGATATGGAGACATATGTTTTTGATACTAAGAACATTTCCATTGGAGCAGGATTTTTTGCAATCCTTGCAGGTGAGATGATTGAGGAGGGCAAGTCTTTTAAAGAAATCATTGATAGACTTGAGAAAAAGAGATTGGATTCCAAGGTGTTTTTCTATATGGACACCCTTGAGAATCTTAGAAAAGGCGGTAGAATAAGTCCTGCTGTGGCAATTGTGGGCAAGGCACTTAATCTAAAACCAATTATTTCTTGTACCGAAAAAGGTGTGTATTACACCGTTGCCAAATTCCGTGGCGCTCAGAGGGGAATTTCTAAGCTTATTGAAGAGGCAGCGGATTTTGCTGGTCAGAGGCAATGTCATATTGCTTTGATGCATGGTGGAGCTGCCAAGGTCGCATCGGAGATTAGACCAAGAATTGAAGAGTTGATTCAGAATGGCAAAATCATTATGGAAAAGCAGATTACAGGGTCTATGGCGGTACATACCGGACCGGGACTTTTGGGGATTGGTGTGTTTGTAATGTAAAATGGCATGTTATTAGACATTGCGCGGCACGCTATTTGTGAAAAGTACCTCATAGTAAAGAAAGTTCATTTGAGACACCACTTGTGGTGTCTCATTTTGCAAAAACGCCCCGTGAGACACCAAGGAAGCTTCAGAAAGTGTCTCACAGCCAAAAAAGTACCTCTGGGAAACCGCGTGCGGTTTCTCAGACCGCGAAAACGCCCCGTGAGACACCAAGGAAGCTTCAGAAAGTGTCTCACAGCCAAAAAA
>CAZNUK010000003.1:22912-25021 GCA_964576255.1 uncultured Butyrivibrio sp. | reverse complement strand
AGTACCTCTGGGAAACCGCGTGCGGTTTCTCAGACCGCGAAAACGTTTCGTGAGACACCAAGGAAGCTTTAAAAAGTTTCTCACAGCCCAAAAAGTACCTCTGGGAAACCGCGTGCGGTTTCTCAGACCGCGAAAACGTTTCGTGAGAAACCGGGAAGCCAGAGCAGGAGGTCTCAGTGCCCCAAAAGAGCCCGAGAGACCTCCGGGAAGCCAGAGCGGGAGGTCTCAGTGCCCCAAAAGAGCCCGAGAGACCTCCGGGAAGCTAGAGCAGGAGGTCTCAGTGCCCCAAAAGAGCTCGAGAGACCTCCAAGAAGTCCGTGCAGGAGGTCTCATCGCCCCAAAAACAAGCGTGAGACCTCCCAATGCTCAAAAAAGCAGGTCTCACGCATTAAAAATCTCAATTATTAATATTTATCTCATCAAATGTAATTTTTTCGCAATTCTTTCTATTCTAAGCCCCATTGGGAAATTCAGCATATCTTCATGGGTAAGACCTTTGGTCAGGAACAAAATCGCAAAATACACAACAACCGCCACAATCATACATACTACGATGGACACAAGGTTGACACCATAGGAATTTCCCGGAATCAGCGAAAACAGCTTATTAATTCCAAAGCACACACCGCCCATTACGAGGGATGCAGCAAATGGCAGGATAAATGTGTTTTTGACTTCCTGGTGGTAGTGAGCCTCTTTGGCAACTGCAATCCAGTTAAGTATGCATACAACCATTGGGAAGGTTACATTGCCGATTACAAGGGCATACACACCAAGGTTGGTGAATTTAAGTAAAAGCACCACAAGCACTACATGAAGTACAAGCGAGATGGCTGAATGAATAACCGGTCGGTTCATTCTGTCCATTCCCTGCAAGGCCGCATTAGTAATGGTAGAAAGTGAATAAAATACAACTGCAACCGCGCCCCATGTAAGAAGACTTCCGGACATTGTGTAGTCCGTAGTTGGGAACAAAAGTCTCATAATCGGTGTTGCAAGAACTGCAAGCCCAACTGCGCAAGGAAAAGCAATGACCATATTCACTTTAACTGATGCGGCGAGCCTTTTTTTGAATTGCTTGTAGTTACCTACTGCCCACATAGATACCAGCGCCGGAATCATAGAGGAAGCCATGGCAGAAGCAATAGCGTTAGGCACATTAACCAAAACTCTGTATTTGGAGCTGTAAATTCCGTATAAAAAGCTGTGATCCTCACCTGTGTACAGATTGCCAAAAAGTGTGCCGTCAATAACACCGCTTGCCTGATAAACTGTCTGACTCAAAATAACCGGAATTATTGTCACAATTAACATCTTATAGATAGAAGGAACAGAATCCTGATGTATTGAATTATCATTTTGGTACAAGCTCATAAACCTAGGTCTGTACGCCATAAAAATAAGAACTAGAAATGCCAGTGCAAAAAAAGCACCAAAAAGTGTACCCATTGTTCCCCCGGCGGCACCACCACTTACAACCTGAGGCTTGGTCACTGCAAGACTAACAAAAATAGCCGCTGCCGCCACACTGACAATGGCGTTAATAATCTGCTCAACAAGCTGCGAAACTGAAGTAGGAATCATGGTTTTGCGGCTTTGGAAGAAACCACGAAGAGTTCCTACGATTGCCACGATGAAAATTGTTGGGGACAGTACCCTGAGAGGCAGAGTCAAGCCTTTGTAGCCTGACATCTCTTCGATGAGTGGCGCTGTGAAAAATATGATTAATGCCATAATAAGTCCGGAAGCCAATGAAAAAATCATGGCATGACGGAATATTGCGTAGCCGTTTCGATATTCTTTTTTGGCAAATTTGGCGGACAAAAGCTTGGAAACCGCCAAGGGCATACTGTAGGAGGATAAAATCAACGCGATTGAATATACTTCAAAAGCAAAGCTGTATACTCCGTTGGCTTCGTCACCGATAATCGCAGTCATAGGGCTTCTGTATAAAAGACCGATGATTCTTGAAATTACAGAAGCTACAGCCAGAATAGAGCCATGTTTAATAAAATTATTTGAATTGGATTTTCCCATAATGTTCCTCTCAAAATGTAATTCTACAAATATTCGAAAACCGCCCTGCCGGGCTATTTTCTCATATTTGTG
>CAZNUK010000003.1:0-22812 GCA_964576255.1 uncultured Butyrivibrio sp. | reverse complement strand
CGTAATTCTACAAATATTCGAAAACCGCCCTGCCGGGCTATTTTCTCATATTTGTGGGGTTTCGCCCCCCTGACGATGATACACCGAATTACTCCGCTCTGTCGAGCTCTCGTAATTCTACAAATATTCGAAAACCGCCCTGCCGGGCTATTTTCTCATATTTGTTAGGGTTCCAAAGTCTCACAATTTCATGCAAGCATGAATTGCGCGACTTTTTGAACCCTGTATCATCTATATTATACGCATAAAATGATTTTTTCAATGACAGAATATATTTAATTAAGAAAAAATTTATTTTTGTCTATTTTTTATCACTAAAATTTAAGAATTATATTTATTGATTTATATGTGAGAAAAATTTATAATTATAATAATAGCGTTTTTGGTTGGAGGATAATAATGGATAATAATAATAATAATAATAAAGAGGACAAGAACAAAAAAGGCTTTAGGCTTGGCAATATGATTTTTATTCTGCTTATTGCTATTCTTGTGACATATTTTGGTTCTACATTTTTGAAAAGCTGTTATAGCAAATATACTACCAGTGAAATCAGCTACTCTGAATTTTTGAGTATGATTGAGAAGGATGAGATTGCGTCAGTTAAATACAATTCGTCTAAGATTGTTATTACTCCGAAGGAGCAGCCTGTTAAGGGCGTTACTATGACATATTACACAGGTTATATGTATGACGAGGCTACCTTTGAGCTGTTAAAGAGTATGGATGACATTGAGGTTAAGGTGGAGATTGAGGACACCGGCGCTTCTGTTATGGATTTCATATTGATTTACGTGGTGCCTTTTCTTCTGGTGTATCTGCTTTTGGGATTTTTGTTCCGTAAGGTGTCAGGAAGTGGCGGAATGCTTGGAGTTGGCAAGAGTAACGCCAAGATTTATATGGAGCAGAAGACCGGTGTGACATTTAAGGACGTTGCAGGTCAGGAGGAAGCTAAGGAATCTGTCAAGGAAATAGTTGACTTTTTGCATAATCCTACCAAATACACAGCGATTGGCGCTAAGCTTCCGAAGGGGGCACTTTTAGTTGGACCTCCGGGAACAGGTAAGACGCTTCTTGCCAAAGCTGTGGCAGGTGAAGCTGGAGTACCGTTTTTCTCATTGTCCGGTTCCGATTTTGTAGAGATGTTTGTAGGTGTGGGTGCTTCAAGAGTAAGAGATTTATTTAAGCAGGCACAGCAGTCTGCACCATGTATTATTTTTATTGATGAGATTGATGCCATTGGTAAGAGCCGTGATAACCAATATGGTGGCAATGATGAAAGAGAGCAGACTCTTAATCAGTTGCTTGCTGAGATGGATGGTTTTGACTCTTCTAAGGGTGTGCTTATTATGGCTGCCACTAACAGACCGGAGGTTTTGGATAAGGCACTTTTGCGCCCGGGACGTTTTGATAGAAGAATTATTGTTGATAAGCCGGATTTGAAGGGCAGACTGGAGACACTTAAGGTTCATTCCAAGGATGTTCTTATGGACGATACGGTTGATTTGGATGCAATTGCACTGGCTACAGCAGGAGCTGTGGGCTCAGACCTTGCCAATATTATTAACGAAGCTGCCATTAATGCGGTTAAGCATGGCAGAAAGGCGGTTAATCAGGGAGATTTGTTTGAATCCGTTGAAGTGGTAATTGCCGGCAAAGAGAAGAAGGACAGAATTCTTGGCAAAGAGGAAAAAAGAATGGTGGCGTACCATGAGGTTGGTCACGCGCTTATTACATGCCTTATGAAGAATGCGGAGCCGGTACAGAAGATTACTATTGTGCCTAGAACTATGGGCTCATTAGGTTATACCATGCAGGTTCCTGAAGAAGAAAAATACCTTCTTACCAAGGATGAACTTATTACTAAGATTGTAACCCTTCTTGGAGGACGTGCCGCGGAGGAGCTGGTTTTTGATACAGTAACCACCGGGGCATCCAATGATATAGAAAGAGCTACTAAAATGGCAAGAACAATGGTATCCCAGTATGGAATGTCCGAGACCTTTGGTCTTATGGGGCTTGAAAGCGTGGAGAGCCGTTATCTGGATGGAAGGGCTGTGCTTAACTGTTCTGATAAGACAGCATCCCTTTTGGATGATGAAGTTAACAGGATGCTCAAAGAGTACTATGCCAAGGCTCTTAAGCTTCTTGGAGATAATAGGGATAAATTGGATAAGGTAGCAGAATACCTTATTGAAAAAGAAACTATTACAGGTAAAGAATTTATGGATATAGTCAACGCTGCAAATGAGGTGGTAGAAGAGACAACTGAAGAAGCAGCACAAGATGTAGTAGAAGAAACAGTAACAGATGGAGAGATGTAACAGGTGTACGAAGGTTTTTTTGACATTGAAGAAGAATTGAAAAAACTTCCCGCCCAGCCCGGGGTATATATTATGCATAACAGTGCGGATGACATTATATACGTGGGTAAGGCAATAAGTCTCAAAAACCGTGTTCGTCAGTATTTTCAGTCATCCAGAAATCTAAGTCCCAAAATACAGCAGATGGTGTCCAATGTAAGCCGTTTTGAGTATATTATTACGGATTCGGAGCTTGAAGCTCTGGTGTTGGAGTGCAATCTTATTAAGCTTCATAGACCGAGATATAACACCATGCTTAAGGATGATAAGACATATCCTTTTATCAAAGTAACGGTGGGGGAGGATTTTCCAAGAATTCTTTCCACAAGGGAACTCAAAAAGGATAAGTCTCGTTATTTTGGACCTTTTACAAGCCACAAGGCTGTGAATGATATAATCGATTTGCTTAACAAGACTTATGGTATAAGAACCTGCAAGAGAAATCTGCCCAAGGATATAGGCAAAGAAAGGCCTTGCCTTAACTATCATATAGGACAGTGCAAAGCCCCTTGTCAGGGAAACATCTCTAAAGAAGAATACAGAGTTCTTATTGACAGCGCCATTGAGTTTTTGGACGGCAAATACACAGGAATAACCAAGCGACTTACCACTCTTATGAAGGAAGCCTCCGAAAGACTTGATTTTGAGGAAGCGGCTACCTACAGAGATATGTTAGAGAGCGTAAAATTTATCTCTCAGAAGCAGAAAATTACCAACAGTGATTTGCAGGATAAGGATATTGTGGCAGCAGCCGTTGAGGGAACGGATGCAGTGGTGCAGGTGTTTTTTATACGACAGGGCAAGTTAATTGGCAGGGAACATTACCATATGGAAATCTCCGGAGAGGAACAACGTTCGGACGTAATTAATGATTTTGTTAAGCAGTTTTATGTAGGAACACCTTATATTCCCACGACCATTATGTTGCAGGAGAGTGTAAGGGATGAGGAGTTGATTTCCAGGTGGCTTTCAGAGCGAACCGGGCACAGTGTTAAGCTTGTGGTTCCAAAAAGAGGTGAGAAGGAAAAATTAGTCGAGTTAGCTCATCAGAATGCCCGAATGGTACTTGATAAAGACAGGGACAAAATCCTCAGAGAAAAAGCGAGAACCACGGGAGCAGTTAAAGAGCTAATGAGTCTTATGGGACTTACAGGAATTCACAGAATGGAAGCTTACGATATTTCTAATATTAGTGGTGTACAGTCAGTGGGTTCTATGGTAGTATTTTATAATGGACAGGCAAGACCGAATGATTATAGAAAATTTAAGATTAAGACAGTAGTGGGACCGGACGATTATTCTTCTATGAGAGAGGTTCTTACGCGAAGACTTACTCATTCAGAGCGAACAGGCGAAGAAGAATTTTCGGTTATGCCGGATTTAATACTGATGGATGGAGGCAAGGGACAGGTGAACGTCGCCCTTGAAGTATTAAATAATCTCGGACTTAATATTCCTGTTTGCGGAATGGTAAAAGATGATTGCCACAGAACCAGAGCTTTGTGGTATAATGGAAAAGAAGTGCCAATAGATACCCATAGTGAAGGTTTTAAATTAATAACCAGAATTCAGGACGAGGCACATAGATTTGCCATAAGCTTCCATAGAAATTTAAGAAGCAAGGCACAGATTCATTCAATTCTGGATGATATAGAAGGTATTGGCCCTACGAGAAGAAGGGCGCTTATGAAACATTTTAAAGATATAGAAGGAATCAGAAATGCTTCCCTTGAAGAGCTGGTTGAGGCACCGTCCATGAACAGGCTTAGTGGGGAAAAGGTATATGATTTTTTCCATAGAACGAATAATAATCCTAAGGGGGATGTATAATGGCAGAAGAACTTAAAGTAGACAAAATTATTGAGAAAATGGAGCTGGAGGCAATAGCACCGGATATTGATACCTCGAATAAGATTGTAACTATTCCTGATATCAACAGACCGGCTTTGCAGCTTGCGGGTTTCTTTGACCACTTTGACAGTGACCGTGTTCAGGTAATCGGACGAGTTGAGGCAGCTTACATTGACACACTGGACAGAGAGACCAAGCTCAAACGTTACGAACAGCTTTTGTCCTGCAATGTTCCTTGCATTGTGTATTGCAGGGGTATGGACGCAGACGCGGAAATGGTGGAGATGGCTAGAAAATACCAGATTCCACTTCTGAAAACTAACAAACAGACCTCATCCTTTGAAGCTGAGATTATCAGATGGATGAAGGTAATGCTTGCACCATGTATTTCTATTCACGGAGTTTTGGTGGATGTATATGGTGAAGGTGTACTTATTACCGGTGAAAGTGGTATCGGTAAAAGTGAGGCGGCATTGGAGCTTATTAAGCGTGGTCACCGTCTTGTAACAGATGATGTTGTTGAGATTCGTAAGGTGAGTGATGAGACTCTTATTGGTACTGCACCGGAAATTACCAGACATTTTATTGAATTAAGAGGTATTGGTATTATTGATGTTAAGACACTTTTCGGTGTTGAAAGTGTTAAGGAGACTCAGGGAATTGATATGGTAATTCACCTTGAGGACTGGGATAAGGAAAAAGAATATGACAGATTTGGTCTGGAAGAGGAATATACAGAGATTCTTGGTAATAAAGTTGTATGTCACAATCTTCCTGTCAGACCGGGACGTAACCTTGCAGTAATTGTAGAGTCGGCAGCAGTTAACTGGAGACAGAAGAAGATGGGCTACAATGCAGCTAAAGAGTTGTATAACAGAGTACAGAACAGTATTAATCGTAGATAATCAGGAGGAAATTACAATGGGTAAATTATGTTTTGGTGTGGATTTAGGTGGAACAACAGTTAAGATGGGACTTTTTACAGTTGAGGGTGCTCTTTTAGAGGATTGGGAAATACCAACTAATAAGGAAGACAATGGTTCTCATATCTTAGATGACATTGCAGCTTCTATTAAAGCTAAGATTGACAGCGATTCTATTAATGAAGCAGATGTTGTTGGCGTTGGTATTGGTGTGCCGGGTCCTGTAACTCCTAACGGAATTGTTAAGGGCTGTGTTAACCTTGGATGGGGAGATACTCCTGTGGAGGAATCTCTTAAGGACAAAACAGGTTTTTGTGTTAAGGCAGGTAATGATGCTAATGTGGCAGCTCTTGGTGAGTTGTGGCAGGGTGGCGGCAAGGGCTTTAACAGCCTTGTAATGGTAACGCTTGGAACAGGTGTTGGCGGTGGAATCGTAGTTGATGGTAAGATTATTACAGGTGCACACGGAGCTGCCGGAGAAATCGGACATATGGGTGTTGTATATGACGAGACCGATACTTGTAACTGTGGTAAGAAGGGCTGCCTTGAGCAGGTTGCTTCTGCAACAGGAATTGTTAAAGTAACTAAGAGAATCCTTGCAGCAGATGATAGAGAGTCAACATTAAGAAATTATGAGAACCTTACAGCTAAGGATGTATTTGATGAGGCTAAGACAGGGGATGCGCTTGCACTTTGTGCAGTAGAGACTCTTGCAGAATATCTTGGAATTGCTCTCGGACATCTTGCATGTATTGTAGACCCTGATGTATTTATCATCGGTGGAGGCGTATCTAAGGCGGGAGATTTCCTTATTGATGCAATTGCAAAACACTATTCAGATAAGGCGTTTGTACAGTGCAAGAAAACACCTATCAAGCTTGCAACTCTTGGTAACAGCGCAGGAATTTATGGTGCAGCTAAATTAGTGCTTTAGAAAGGGCCGGATATGGACTTTAAGGAGTTAACAAAAGACATTGTCGGAAGCGACAATGTCTTTATCAATGAAAAACTGGATAAACATACCACTATGCGTGTGGGAGGACCTGCAGCATGCCTTGTTACCCCGGATTCGGTGGAGGCATTGACCAAGCTTGTGAAGCTATGCAGGGAAAATAAACTTTCTTACTATGTAATAGGTAATGGAAGTAATTTACTGGTGTCAGATGAAGGCTTTGATGGAATAATTATAAAAATAGGACGTAAAATGTCTAATATAACACTTAAGGGTGATATTATTACAGCGGAGGCTGGAGCACTTATGTCTTCCATTGGTGGTTTTGCTGCAAGGGAAGGTCTGACGGGCTTTGAATTTGCAGCGGGAATTCCGGGAACTATTGGTGGTGGCTGCGTTATGAATGCAGGTGCCTATGGAGGAGAGCTTAAGGACGTTCTTGTTAATGTTAAGGTAATTACACCTGAGGGTGAAATACTTACTTATACAGTGGATGAAATGAAGCTTGGTTACAGAACCAGTAAATTTCTGGATAAAGATTATATTATTTTGCAGGCGGATATCAGACTTGCGGCCGGGGATGTGAAGGCTATTGAAGCCAGAATGGCAGAATTGTCTGCTATGCGAAGAGACAAACAGCCACTTGAACTTCCTAATGCGGGAAGTACTTTTAAACGCCCGGAAGGAGATTTTGCCGGAAGGCTTATTGAGGCAGCGGGACTTAAGGGCAAAGGTGTTGGCAAAGCCTGTGTTTCAGATAAGCACGCGGGCTTCGTAGTCAATAAGGGTGGTGCAAGTGCCAAGGATGTGTATGACACCATCCAGATGGTAATTAATACCGTTCAGGCTGAAAATGGTGTGATTTTGGAGCCGGAAGTGCGAATGATTGGAAATTTTACTTGACGTAAGACGAGATGTGTTGTAATAATAGTGGTTGTCGGACTTGTAGTTGAGCAATTACTTAACAGGGTGAATGCATATGAGAATAGTAGTGGTTACAGGAATGTCAGGTGCCGGTAAAATAACGGCATTAAAAGTATTAGAGGATGCGGGATATTATTGTGTAGATAATCTTCCGGTAATGCTCGTGACCAAATTTGTTGAACTGGCATACTCCGGAGATAAGAAAATCAGAAATATCGCTATGGGCGTTGATGTAAGAAGTGGCGATGATTTTAAAGAACTTGAAAATGTTCTTGATGGACTTAAGAAACAGAATTATTCTTATGAGATTCTGTTTTTGGAGGCTGAGGACGAGATTCTTGTTAAGAGATATAAGGAATCCAGAAGAAATCATCCTCTTGCCGGAGAACAGCGAGTTATGGAAGGAATTGCCAGAGAACGTAAGGAAATTGCCTTTCTAAAAAGACGTGCCGATTATATAATAGATACAAGCAACCTGCTTACAAGAGATTTGAAGCAGGAGATGGATAAAATATTTGTAAAGGATGAACATTTTAATAGTCTTGTTGTTACTATTTTGTCCTTTGGTTTTAAATATGGGATACCGGAGGATGCGGATTTGATTTTTGACGTAAGATTTTTACCAAATCCTTTCTATATTGATGAGTTAAAGCCTTTAACCGGTAATGATGCTCCTATCAGGGACTATGTAATGCAGTTTGAGCAGTCCCATGTATTTCTTGAGAAATTAAAGGATATGATTGAATTCCTTATTCCAAACTATGTTCTTGAGGGCAAAAATCGTCTTGTAATTGGAATCGGTTGCACTGGAGGTAAGCATCGTTCAGTTACCTTAGCCAATGCTCTGTATGATAATTTGTCCCATGGAGAGTATGGTCTGTACATCAAACACAGGGATATTGACCTGGATTCTAAGGGTCGGTAGCAGGTGAATTAATATGTCTTTTTCACTTAAGGTTAAGGATGAATTAACCAAGGTTATGACAAATGCCAGACATTGTCAGCTGGCGGAGCTTTCTGCTATTATCGGAATGTGCGGCAGGATATACACAACACCTATGGGCAAGCACTTTTTTAAGGTGGCTTCGGAAAACAGAAATGTTGTTATAAAGTGTCAGGCACTGGTTAAAAAAGCATTTGGTTATGAATCTGACGCATCAGTCAGATATAACATAGATACAAAAAACAGAATATACATAATGTCTGTATTGGATTCGGAGATGGCAATTAAGATATTACTTGCCACAAGAATAATGAATCAGGACGGAAGTATTAATAGGGATTTGTCTCTTGTTAATACCGTTGCAATTCAGAATATGTGCTGTAAGAGAGCTTTCTTAAGAGGAGCTTTTCTTGCAGGTGGCTCCATAAGTGACCCGGAAAAAGCCTACCATTTTGAAATAGTAGCCTCGAGTGTCAAAAAAGCAGAGCAGATAGTTATGGTTGCCAGAAGCTTTGATTTGGAAGCCAGAATTGTAGAACGCCGTAAGAATTATGTGGTATATCTCAAGGAGGGTGCTCAGATAGTGGATATGCTCAATGTAATAGGCGCACATATTTCTCTGATGGATTTGGAGAATGTCCGAATCCTTAAAGAAGTTAGAAATTCAATCAACAGACAAGTAAACTGCGAGACTGCCAACATGGGTAAGACCATAAAAGCGTCTCATAAGCAGCTGGAGGATATTCGTTATATAATGGAAAATGTGGGGTTGGACAGTCTGAACGAGGGATTGGCAGACATCGCCAGAATTCGTTTGGAGTATCCGGATGATTCGCTTAAGGAACTGGGTGAGAAGTTATCACCGCCTGTGGGTAAATCCGGTGTCAATCACAGACTGCGTAAGCTAAGTCAGATTGCAGAAGAAATAAGGAATAACAAAATAGTCTAGGAGGAAAATCTAATGATTACGAAAAACATGACAATTAAGATTCCAACAGGTTTGGAAGCAAGACCGGTGGCAGTATTTGTTCAGGTAGCAAGTCAGTTTGAAAGCTCAATTTATGTTGAGGTTGGAACTAAGAGAGTGAATGCAAAGAGTATTATGGGCATGATGACCCTGGGACTTGATTCAGGTGAAGAAGTAGTAGTATCTGCTACAGGTGCTGATGAAGAATCAGCTATTGCAGAGATTGAAAAATATTTAAGCACAAATTAATTAAAATTCCACTGATGATTTTCACTATCAGTGGAATTTTTTGTACTCCGATTCGCAGAGTAGATTTTGAAATATTTTGCGAGTAGGAGGTATGTAATGAAACAAAATCAAAAAAACAGTCAAGCAAAAGTCTACTAGATGTACATTATGAATGGATTCAAAAATATGGGTTCACATTTCAAATGATTATTAGTTCAGTTGCTTTGGCTATTTCAATTGCAGCTTTAATAATTAATTTAAAAACTTAAAAATTTAGTGCAATTATTGAAATAATAATAGCAATAACAGTCAGCCCTGTAGTAACCCAATAACGGATTGAATTGTCAAGTTGTTTAGCTTTTTGCTGTTCTTGGTTTTCAAAGTAATGAATACCATTAGGGGTTAAAGATACCTCCCCAAATATACTTAAATCTTATTCGGAAAATCGTCTATTTATTGTTATTAATATGCCATCACATGAAAAATTTAAATGTTTCATCACTTCTTGTTCTGACATTTTTAATTCACGCACATTATCTCTATTAATTCTAACAGAGCTAGTTTCGCTGATTTTATAATCATTTATAAGAAGATTATAACATAAAAAGGGAAAACTTGGTAAAAAAAAAGATTTAAATGATAATTTAGAAGATGTATTTAAAAAATTTGTAAACTATGTATGTAACAATTATGATTCAGATTTAGGTTCTAAATTAACATATTGGTTAAACTATTGGTGTCACAATTATATTCCTATTGAAAAAAGTTTTAATTACGAAGAAGAATTACTTCGATATAATCGTGGTGATGTGATTTCTATAAATTTAGGCTTTAATGTTGGTTCTGAACAAGGAGGTTTTGTGTGAAAAAAGTAATGAGTATATTGGTATGCATTTTCTTTTTGGGATTTCTAAATGCTTGTTCACATAATGAGCCTATACCAAATTATAATAATGAGAGTATTATAATGAATAAAAGTTACATTGTTGATAATGAGCTTTTAAAGCACGATGGCGACAAAATATCGTGGGAATTGGAATATCCTGTTTTGAACAATGAAAGTAATTATTATTACACAGGTAACTATGAAATAACTGAGCAAACAGAAAATATTGTCAGTTTGTGTTATGTCATTTCAGTGTTTTACGAATATGGAGCTAACCCAACCGAGTATTGTTATGACTTAACGATTGATATTGATACTGGAGAAAAGATAGCTTTATAAGTGTATGTTGAAGATTTAAATATAAGCATACAGGAAATTGATAAAGAGATGATGGTAGTGTGTGTTTCATCATAAATGGGGTTGTAGGTAGTGATTATTCCGTGGTTAAATTAAGATAATAAAACACAGAGAAATCTCCCTTGCGGGGGATTCTTTTTTACTATATAATTGTAGAAGATAAAACGTTTTTGAACGGATAGGCAAGGGGAACAAAAATGGCATTTACACACCTTCACGTGCATACGGAATACAGTCTTTTGGACGGTTCCAGCAAAATAGAAGAGATAACAAGACGCGCTGCTGAGCTTCATATGGACAGTATGGCAATTACCGACCATGGCGTTATGTATGGGGTAATTGATTTTTATCGTGCAGCGAAGGCTAATGGGATTAAGCCAATCCTCGGTTGTGAAGTGTATGTGGCGCCTGGCTCCAGATTTGATAAAGAAGCAGGAGCAGGCGAGGACAGATATTACCATTTGATTTTGTTGGCGGAGAATAATGAAGGTTATGCCAACCTTATGAAGATTGTGTCCAAGGGCTTTGTTGAAGGCTTTTATTATAAACCTCGTGTGGATTATGAGGTACTTCGACAGTATTCCAAGGGAATCATATGTCTTAGTGCCTGTCTTGCGGGAGAGGTGCAGAGATTTCTTGCCAGAAACCTGTATGAAGAGGCTTGCGCGGCGGCAAGAAGATATGAGGAAATTTTTGGCAAGGGTAATTTTTATCTGGAGCTTCAGGACCATGGAATTCCGGAGCAGAAATTAGTTAATCAGTTGTTGGTTAAGATGAGTCGCGAGCTGGATATGGAGCTGGTGGCGACTAACGATATACACTATACTTATGCGGAAGATGCGAAGCCACATGATGTGCTTTTGTGCATTCAGACGGGCAAAAAAGTCAGTGACGAGGATAGAATGCGTTATGATGGGGGACAGTATTACTGTAAGTCAGAGGAAGAGATGCGCCAGCTTTTTCCGTATGCGGAGGAAGCGATTGACAATACTCATATAATTGCTGAGAGGTGTAATGTTGAAATTGAATTTGGAGTAACCAAGCTCCCGCATTATGATGTGCCGGAAGGCTACGATTCTTGGACATATCTTAAGTTCTTATGTGAGGAAGGACTTAAAAAGCGTTACGGCGAATGTACGGCAGAATTGAAGGAAAGACTGGACTATGAGTTAAATGTTATCCGTAAGATGGGATATGTGGATTACTTCTTGATTGTATGGGATTTTATTAATTATGCCAAGAAGAATAACATAGCGGTGGGACCGGGAAGAGGTTCTGCGGCGGGTTCCATTGTGTCCTACTGTCTTGCCATTACGGATATTGACCCAATTAAATACAGCCTTTTATTTGAACGTTTCCTTAATCCGGAGCGTGTGTCCATGCCCGATATAGATATTGATTTTTGTTATGAACGTCGCCCTGAGGTTATTGAATATGTAATGAATAAATATGGCAGAGACAGGGTTGTTCAGATTGTAACCTTTGGTACTCTTGCGGCAAGAGGTGTAATTAAAGACGTTGGAAGAGCTCTTGATATGCCTTATGCCAAGACGGACATGCTCTCTAAGATGATTCCTACTGATCTTGGAATTACCATTGATAAGGCTTTGGAGGCTAATATGGAGTTTAAGACTCTGTATGAAAATGACCCAGAAGTAAAATATTTAATAGATACCTGCAAGAGACTTGAGGGTCTGCCTAGACATTCCTCAATGCATGCGGCGGGAGTTGTTATCGGTTCCAAGCCTCTTGATGAATTTGTACCGTTATCAAGGGCATCTGACGGAACTATTACAACTCAGTTTACAATGACTACAATTGAAGAACTGGGACTTCTTAAGATGGATTTTTTGGGTCTTAGAACCCTTACTGTTATTCAGAACGCAGAAAATCTTATTCGCAAAAAAGTGCCGGATTTTGATATTAACGGCATTGATTATAATGATGCCAAAGTTCTTGAAATGATTGGAACCGGCAGAACAGATGGTGTATTCCAGCTTGAAAGTGCCGGTATGAAGAACTTTATGAAAGAACTTAAGCCAAACAGCTTAGAGGATTTGATTGCTGGAATTTCCCTGTACAGACCGGGACCGATGGATTTTATTCCTAAATACATCAAGGGCAAAAATAACCCTGGCACCATCACCTATGAGTGTAAGGAGTTAGAGCCTATTCTGGCACCGACCTACGGATGTATTGTGTATCAGGAGCAGGTAATGCAGATAGTTCGTGATTTGGCGGGCTATACCATGGGCAGAAGTGATTTGGTTAGAAGAGCCATGTCCAAGAAAAAACAGTCCGTTATGGAGAAGGAACGCCAGAACTTTATATATGGTAATGCAGAAGAAAATGTTCCGGGATGCGTGGCTAAGGGAATACCGGAGGAGGTTGCATCAAGAATATATGACACTATGATGGATTTTGCTAAATATGCATTTAACAAATCTCATGCAGCCTGTTATGCCTTTGTGGCGTTCCAGACGGCTTATTTGAAATGCTATTATCCTGTGGAATTTATGGCGGCTCTTATGACCAGTGTTCTTGATAACACAGGTAAAGTATCCCAGTATATTCTTGCCAGCCGTCAGATGGGAATTGAAATTCTGCCACCTGATATTAACGATGGCGAGGGCGCTTTCACCGCTAAGGATAACACAATAAGATATGGACTTTCTGCTATTAAGAGTCTGGGAAGACCGGTGATTGAAGCCATTGTTGAGGAGCGCAATGCCGGTGGCAGGTTTACGGACATTAAGGATTTTGTTACCAGATTGTCAGGCCGTGAGGTTAATAAAAGAACTCTTGAAAGCTTTATTAAATCAGGAGCCTTTGACAGCTTTTCGCTTACCCGTAAGCAGATGATGTTGGTGTATGGGGACATTATGGATAGCGTGAGTCAGGATAGAAAGTCTACCACCGAAGGGCAAATGTCACTGTTTGATATGTTTGAACCTGAGGAAAGGCCTACAGAGGTAGTGGTGCCGGATGTTGGAGAATTTACTAAGGACGAGCTTCTTGCTATGGAAAAAGAAGTTCTTGGAATATATATCAGTGGACATCCTATTGATGAATACCGTAGTCTGTGGGAGAAAAATATCACCAATATGACCTCGGATTTTGAAATTGATGAGGAAACAGGTCGTTCAAAGGTTGAAGACAGAGATCGGGTTGTTATAGGCGGAATTATTTCGGATATTAAGACCAAAATGACCAAAACAGGTCAGAGTATGGCTTTTATCACTGTGGAGGATTTGGTTGGAACCGTTGAGGTTGTTGTGTTCGCCAAGGCATATAGTGCTGCAAGAACCAATATTACAATGGATAATAAGGTATTTATTGTGGGTACGGTTGATGGCCGTGGTGACGAGAATTCCAAACTTCTGTGCGACAGAGTTATTCCTTTTGACAGTATTCCAAGGGATGTGTGGATTAAATTTCCAGACAAACAGGCCTATATTAATTCTGAGAAAAAATTATATTCAATGGTGGCCTCATCCGATGGCAATGACAGAGTGGTTATATACTGTGAGGCTGAGAAAGCTAAGAAGTATTTGCCTATGTCTATGACGATTCGAGCAGATGAAAATATAATTCAGAGTCTTAGAGGCGAATTTGGAGCGGAAAATGTTAAAGTAGTTGAAAAAACTATTGAAAAATGACTTGAGATATCATAAAATTATTGATAAGTTTTGTTATAAGTAATAGGAGGTATAAATATATATGTCAGAGATTAAGACTATTGGTGTACTTACAAGTGGTGGAGATGCTCCGGGAATGAACGCAGCAATCCGTGCAGTTGTGCGTACGGCTTTATCAAAAGGCTTCAAGGTAAAAGGTATTTATAAAGGATATAACGGTCTTCTTAATGAAGAAATTAAGGACATGACCGGTTCTAGTGTATCAGATACAATTGACAGAGGTGGCACCATTCTCTATACAGCAAGATGCCTTGAATTTGTAGACCCTGAATATCAGAAAAAGGGCGCAGAGATTTGTAGGAAGCACGGCATTGACGGAATGGTAGTAATCGGAGGAGACGGTTCTTTTAAGGGTGCTCAGAAGCTTTCAGCTCTTGGAATTAACACTATTGGTGTTCCGGGAACTATTGATTTGGATATTGCATGTACTGATTATACAATTGGTTTTGATACAGCTATCAATACAGCTATGTCAGCTATTGATAAGATTAGAGATACTTCTACATCTCATGAGAGATGCTCAATCATTGAGGTTATGGGTAGAAATGCAGGACATATTGCTCTATGGTGTGGTATTGCTAACGGTGCAGAGGACATCCTTTTACCGGGCAAATATGACTTTGATGAAGAGAAGATTATTAACAGCATTATTGAGAATAAGAAGAAGGGTAAGAAACACCACATTATTATTAATGCAGAGGGTGTTGGACATTCCTCAAGTATGGCTAAGAGAATTGAAGCTGCTACAGGCATTGAGACCAGAGCAACTATTCTTGGACATATGCAGCGTGGTGGAAGCCCAACATGTAAAGACAGAGTATATGCTTCTATGTTAGGTTCAATGGCAGTTGAACTTCTTGCTGAAGGCAAATCTAACAGAGTTGTAGCTTATAAGAATGGTGAATTCGTAGACTATGATATTGATGAAGCTCTTGCAATGCATAAGGATGTAGATGAGAAGATGTTTGAAGTAAGCAAGCTTCTTTGCAGATAGGAGTCAGAGTTGATTACAAGTACAGCTAATGCTCAGGTTAAAAATGTAATTACTTTATTAAAAAAGTCCGGGGAACGTAAGAAACGCGGACTTTTTGTGATTGAAGGAATTCGTATGTTTACGGAGATTCCTAAGGACAGAATTGAAAAAATATATGTGTCCGAGAGTTTTTTTAAAAGTAATCCCGAAGTTTTAAACGGAATGGGTTACGAAATGGTATCTGATAATGTCTTTGCACAGATGTCCGATACAAAAACGCCTCAGGGAATTATGGCTTTGGTGAGGATGTTAGAGTATAGTCTTACTAATATTACAGCCGGGGATATGCCGATGGTGGTGATGCTTGAGAATATTCAGGACCCAGGGAATCTTGGAACCATAATGAGAACTGCAGAAGGCGCCGGAGTAACCGGAATAATAATGTCCAAAGATACGGTTGATATTTATAACCCTAAAACCATTCGTTCCACAATGGGTGCACTTTTTAGAATGCCATTTATATATGTAGAAGATATTCTTGAGGTGGCAGATGCCCTTAGAAAGCAAAATATAGCCCTTATAGCAGCTCATCTTGATGGAAGTAAGAATTACTATTTAGAAAATCTTGCGCGCCCCATGGCTCTTATGATTGGTAATGAGGGCAATGGTCTCACAGAGGCACTTACAGACAAGGCGGATGTACTGGTAAAAATTCCGATGGAAGGACAATTAGAATCACTGAATGCAGCTGTTTCAACAGCGGTAATTTTGTACGAAGCTTATAGGCAAAGAACAGAGATTTGACAAATACAGAATAGTCTGTTAAAATTGTTACGAAATTTAATAATTTCGTAACAATTTTGTTTTTGAAGATTGGAGAAGCTTATGAGAACCAGAAGCAGAAATATAGCAATGGCAGCGGTACTTCTATTAGTGTTGCTTGTACAGGTTATATGTGTAGGCAAGCCGGAACTAATAACAGACAATCCGATAACAGACGTAATAGCAAATGCTGCTACCCCTGAAAATATTCCTGAAACCGATTCTGAAATCGTTATGAAGGAAGAGATTGTTTCAGCAGAACTTAATGTGGTATATAGAAGTCCATTAACTTCAACAGAAGTTATGGATGAGTTTACAGAAGCTCAGAATAGCTGTGTATATGCAGATAAAATCGTTTCGTATACAGTGGACAGATTATGTATATATGAACAGGCTGATTTAACTTCTAATGTTGTGGGCGTTATGTATTCTGGAACAGAAGCCGACATTCTTGAAAGAAGTGGGGATTGGACCAAAATCTCCTCAGGAGACGTAGTAGGATATGTTCGTAATACAGCAGTATTATTTGGAGAAGAAGCAGAGATTATTGCGGAGATAATTGGAACGGAAAGTTCGGTTGTATCAGCAGAAAGTCTCATTGTCTATGAAGATGCTTCTCTTGGCTCTACAAGAATTGATACTCTTAACAAAGGCGAAGAGGTTACTACTGTAGAGGCGAATGGTGATTTTATAATGATTACCACAGATACAACCTTTGGATATGTTTTAAAATCCGGAGTGGATGTATCTTATGGTTTGGGTACAGCCATTACTATTGAAGAAGAGAATGAAATCAAAGCTGCACAGGCGGCTGAAGAGGCACGAAGAAGAGCGGAAGAGGCAGCGGCAGCAGCCAAAGAAAAATATACAGATGTTGCAACGACTAACAGAACTCCTTATGCAGCGACTGCGGAGGAAATACATCTTCTTGCGGCGATAGTATACTGGGAAGCGGGCTGGGAGCCGGCAGAGGGACAGCTGGCAGTTGCCAACGTAATTCTTAACAGAGTTTTACAGTCGAGATTTAAGCAGAATACCATCGCAGATGTAATATATGCACCGGGTCAGTTTTCTGGAGTAATTACTAACGGAGCCGTTTCGGAGCGTTTCCAGAGCGTACTAAATCTTAGTGATGCAGAGCTTAATTCAAGAGGCTGTTATGATGCGGCTGTGGCGGCATTATCAGGCGTTAACAACATTGGCGACCTTAATTTCTTTAACAATGTTAAGAAAGCAAATTATGCTAAATATACAAGCTATACAATTATTAATAATCATTGTTTTTACACTTATTAAAAAAGACTTGCGGATAATTTAGATTGTCCGCAAGTTTTTTTGTAAGGATATATTTATTGACAATTACGGAAGTGCGTTATATAATAATTAAACTTACACAAGATGGAAGGAATGAGGTTAATGAATTTTTTTGAATTTGTAACAACGTATTGGATTGGTTTTGCAATTGTTCTATGTGGCATTATTTTAGTGGCTATAGGAGTGATTTGTGCTATTAATGTAAATAAAGCATTGAATAGGGTTATTAGAGCTACAGTTTCAGATTGTACGATTGGTGAGAGTCTTATTGGAGGAATGATGATGCAATGTTATGATGTAACACTTGCGATTCCTACATTAAAAGGCGTTGTGTACAAAATAATTAAAAAAGGCCAGGAGCTTCCAATTGGTACAATGATTGATGTGTATTACGATGAGAATGATGATGAAGTGTGTATTGCCAAGCTTCGTCAGAAAGAAAAAGATTCTCATCCAAAGGTGTTTACTATTATTGGCTGCGTGGCTATTGTGGTGGGCTTAATAATAGCATTAATCCAAGGTTTTGGATTTAATGGAATGATATTTGGTTATGCAGTGGGAATTGCGGTGTGCCTTGTTGTTGCATATTTTGGATTATGGTTGTGTACTTTTAGGCCTATGAAGCTAAGAGATGAAGAGAAAAGCTGTGATCTGGTGCGTGGTGTACAAGTTGACTATGTCAAAATATCAAGTCGTCATGGAAAAAGTTCATATGCCCCTATATATGAGTACAGATATAATGGTAAGATTAAGAAATATAAGTCAACATTAGGTGGAACCAGCTCGAAATACAGGCAGAATGGAAAAGAGGTTACCATAGTAATTAACAGAAATAATAATAAAGTATATTGCTTAGAGGAAAGCAGGGAAACATCCAAAATGGGTATATTTGTTATGATATTCGGATTGCTGATTTTGATAGGTATAGTAAGTGGTTTAATGAATGATTTAGCGAGAGGAGTATAAATATATGTATATTTTAGCGAAAATTGAAATGAGTTTTTATGAATTGTTTTGGAGATTATTACCTGGATGCTTTATGACACTGATTGGAGTCATTATATTAATAATAGGAATTGTCCTTTATTTAAGATATAAGAATGTAAAGAACAAGAAACCAATAAAAGCCACAGTTGTAAGCTGTGAAAAAGGGAAGTACATAGATATAGATTATGCTAATCAGCCGCAATGTTTTCATATAACATTTAAATTTTTTTCGAAATACGGACCAAAGAGAATTACCATTAAAAGACAGAATCCAATGGATGTTGGTGCAACTGTTGAAGTATTATATAATCACAAAACAGATGACCTTGATATAGCATCTGAGGTGAAAAAAAACAATGGTTCATTAGGAAAAGTGTTCATAACCATTGGAATTGTATGGATGTTAATATCAATTGGAGCTACAATTGGTAGCTTTTTTGGCGATATTCCAATTTCTTTTAAACCAATAATTGGAATGCTTATAGGAATGACTTTTTTTATGGTAGGATTATATGCCAGTATTATTTTACCTGCTACCAACAAAAAGAATATGCAACATTGTGATATTGTGGAAGGCGAAATAGTGGATTTTGTCAAAAGCGGTACATCTAACAGAAACGGAAGACGCCATAGAAGCAGCGTTTCGTATGCTGCAATATATGAATACGAATATGGTGGAAGAAAAAGCAGAATTAGGTCCAGTGGGTCTTCTACCACAGGTGAATATACTGAGCTTGGTAAAAAAGTATCTATTGTAGTAAATCACAAGACTGGAGAAGCTTATTGTATTGAAGATAAGAAAAATCTTACAGGAATGGGAATTGTGTTCATATTGTTTGGTATAGCGACAATACCTTTTGTACTTTTTGTATCCGGAGTTTTATAATTTTACATACTAAGAGCGTTGCACAGGTAAAATGCAACGCTCCTTGTATTTTTAGAAAAGGAAAAATCATGTGTTAGTCTTGCAATGGAAAGCTTAAGGTTACCATAAACTGGTCACCGTCAATATCAATATCTAATCTGCCACCCATAAGCTCCACAAGGTTCTTACAAATGGCAAGTCCAAGTCCGCTTCCCTCGGAATGTCTGGACATATCGCCCTTTACAAATCGTTCGGTTAATTCCTCAGGAGAGATGGTGATTTGTTCCTCGGAAATATTTTTAAATCTAATATGTGCTTCCAAATCGGTGTAAAGCTCCACATATATGCGGGAACCCGACAGCGAGTATTTATTGGCATTGGATAAAAGGTTATCAAATACTCTGTAAAGCTTCTCGCCGTCAATGGTAATAAACATTGGTTCTTTTTCTTTGATTAGGACGTATTTTAAATTTCTAAGTGCTCCGTCAGGCTCGTGTTCCACAACTGCCTGAGACAAAAGTGTGTCGATATTGCACACAACCGGATGAAGCTCTATATTACCTGTCGCTGCTTTGGATGCTTCAATCAAATCTTCAATCAGTTTTTTCATTCGTGCAGAGTTCTTGGAAAGTACATCCAGATATTCCTTACGGGATTCCTCGGACAAATCCTCCCTCTTTAACAAATCTGTATAATTAATTATTGATGTGAGAGGTGTCTTAATATCGTGGGATACGTTGGTAATTAACTCTGTTTTGGTTCGTTCATCACGAACACTTTTCTCCACGGTTGCCTGCATAGAGGCGCTTAATTTGTAGAGATTATTATTCATATTGCCAAGTAACAGTGGGCTGCGATTGGTGCTTACACTCCAATCCCCATAACAATAATCAGTAATTGCTTTGTCCAGCCGGTGTATATGAATGATATGGAAAATCCAAAAAGCAGATAATGCTATCAGTGAAAAAATCCATGCAAAAGGCCACATAAAATGTGATAATAGAGCACCGGCAACAATTATTATAGTCATATAGGCACAAAGCAAAATTCCCTGTGGTATTATTCCGAATCTGGCACCTATTTTGTATACAAACAGCTCAGTATGCACTCTCTTAGCCACAACTCTTCTGGCAATTCCACTGGCAAAGCAACTAATAAAAACAGCCAATATAATTGCAGGCGCCAATAATTCCGGATGTATAATATAGGATGGAGTATGGGTTGAACGGTATATTACATAAAGTATTATGACTATAATTGCAATATGAGCCAGTCCAAAAAGAAGGTACAGGTAAAAAGCCATTTTATCAATCCAAAAAGGACTTTTTAAAGGATGTCCTTTGCTGCTAAAATAACCGATTAATGCCACAGAACTTAAAAATACAGTGCCACTTATTATTGCGGCAATAATATATAAATACCTGTGGTTCCACAGCATTATATATGTGTTATTTGCATCGAATGTAGGCGAAATTGACACGCCAATTACAACAGACGCTTCACCGTCAAAGTCTAATTTGTATATAATACCGCTGGTGGTGTAAGTTTTGGAATAATAGTAAGAATAGAGTTCGGCTGTGTTTGGGTCATAATTATCAGTTGAGCCTCTATATGTATTTGTATTCAAAAAAACGTTGAACATTGTACCGTCATAGTATTCACTTATTCTGTTCATTCCGTCGCTGAAGGTGCGGTTGTGCAGTAACTCTGCACATTTGTCTGCAACATATTTCATATCCTCTTTGTAATGTTTTTTGGCATAATCCTGAACGGTATCGATTTCATAGGCTTTGGTTGATATGCACATAAATAATCCGCTGCATGAAGCAACCAAAAAGAAACTGCTTATTATTGTTAACACAAAAAATGCTCTAATTTTTGCCATTTTTCAAATCCTCCAGTCTATAACCCTGCCCCCATACTACTTTGAGAGTACGGGGGTTGGCAGGGTCTATTTCTATCTTTTCCCTCAAGTGTCTAATATGTACGGCAACGATACTGTCACAGTTAACCGGTCTATCGTTCCATACATGTGTGTAAATGTCCGCCGGCGAAAATGTCTGGCCGGGATTACGCATAAGAAGCTTAAGAATGTCATATTCTTTTGGGGTAAGGGTAAGGTTTTCTCCGTCAAGAGTGACATTTTTCTGCATATCGTCCATTTCTAAACCTGCAACCCGGTAGAAATTCTGGAAGTCCGAAATTGTTCCCAGATGAAAATACCGGCGAAGGGAGGAGGCTACTCTTGCAGTTACCTCCTTAGGATTAAAAGGTTTGGTAATGTAATCATCGGCTCCCATGTCAAGTCCCAGTATTTTATCGCCGTCTTCACTTTTGGCCGTAAGCAGAATGATGGGGATATTACTGAAACTACGGATTTCCCTCATTGCGGTAAGTCCGTCCATTACCGGCATCATTATATCCATTAAAATAAGGTGGATATCCTTGGTGCGGGCCATTTCTAAGGCTTCTTTACCGTTTCGAGCAGTAAATAAGGTGTAATCCTTGTTGTCCAGGTAGATTTTGAGGGCATTAACAATGTCCTTTTCATCGTCGCATATTAAAATGTTCTTCATATGTAGTTGCTCCTTAATGCTAAGCTTGTCACAAGTCTGTAATTAAATTATAAAAGTTGGGAGTTTAAAAATAAAGCGTTAAATTCTTAAGATTTCTTTAAGATGATTTAGTTGCAAAAAACTAATATAAGTTGTAAAATGTTGCATATATTGCTAGGTTAACTAGGCGGAAGGGAGGACTTACTATGAATCCGATGACTTGGGTATGGCTGGGACTTACTGTGGTGCTTCTTGTTTTTGAAATATGTACTACGAGTCTTACATCTATTTGGTTTGCAGCAGGTTCTTTGACGGCTTTTATTCTTACACTGTTTGATTTGCCGTTGTGGGTACAGATAGTTGCATTTGTTGTAATGTCGGTTTTGTTACTGATATTTACACGACCATTAGTAGAGAAGGTTCTTAAGGTAGGCAAAGCCAAGACTAATATTGACGAGCTTATTGGTAAGAGAGCCAAGGTGCTTGTGGAAATTGATAATATGAAGGGCGTTGGCTACGTTGTGGTGGACGGTAAGGAATGGACCGCAAGATCTGATTCGGATAAGGTTATTCCGGAGGATGCAATGGTGGAGATTCTTGAGATTTCAGGAGTTAAGCTTATTGTTAAAGAAATTACAGAATAGTATGTGTTAATTAGGAGGATTGAATATGATTTTAGCAGCAATGGGACCTGGACAGATTACAGCAATTGTTATTACAGTTGTTATTGTTTTGATTGTTTTTGCATCATGTATTAAGGTTGTGCCACAGGCGCATGCAGTTATTTTGGAGAGACTTGGTGGATATAAGGCTACATGGGGTGTTGGTCTTCATGTTAAGATGCCTTTTATTGATAAGACTGTTAAGAGAATGAGTCTTAAGGAGCAGGTAGTGGATTTCCCACCACAGCCGGTTATTACCAAGGATAACGTTACAATGAAGATTGATACAGTAATTTATTATCAGATTACTGATCCAAAGTTATATGCTTACGGTGTTGAATATCCAATTATGGCTATTGAGAATTTAACAGCTACTACACTTCGTAATATTATCGGTGAACTTGAGTTAGACCAGACTCTTACTTCAAGAGAGATTATTAATACTAAGATGAGAGTTCAGCTCGATGTGGCAACTGACCCTTGGGGAATTAAGGTTAACCGAGTAGAGCTTAAGAATATTATTCCACCTGCTGAGATTCAG
>CAZNUK010000002.1:54583-92596 GCA_964576255.1 uncultured Butyrivibrio sp. | reverse complement strand
CTTTGAGATGGCATTTGCAACTCAGGAAGAGGTTCTTGAGGTGTGTGAAGAGGTTATGTACAACACCTTCAAGGAGTTTTCAGATAAAAAAATAACACCTAGACCTTTCCGTCGTATCACATACGCAGAGTCTATGATGAAATATGGTTCAGATAAGCCGGATTTGCGTAATCCTCTTATTATCTGCGACCTTACAGAGTTTTTCTCTGATGTTGAATTCCCTGCTTTTAAGGGCAAACCCGTACGTGGTATTGTTGCTGATTGTGCAGGTAAGTCTAAAAAGTTTTTTGAGGACTCATTAAAGTTCGCTACTTCTCCGGAAGTTGGACTTGGAGGACTTGGATATATCACACTTAAGGAAGGAGTTTTTGCAGGACCTATTGCCAAATTCTTATCAGATGCCAAGAAGGCGGAGATTGTTGAGATAACTGGCGTAAAAGAAGGCGAGACACTTTTCTTCATCTGTGATGATAAGAAAAATGATACTGAGAAGAAAGCTGGACATATTCGTTCATGGCTTGCAGCTAAAGAGCAGCTTGATTTAATTCGTGATGATGCTTTTGAATTCTGCTTTATCGTTGATTTTCCGATGTACGAAATCGATGAAGAGACAGGAGACACCATCTTCACACACAATCCGTTCTCAATGCCACAGGGGGGAATGGATGCGTTATTAGGGGATGACCCAACTAAGGTTCTTGCTTACCAGTATGACCTTGTATGTAACGGAATTGAGTTAGCTTCAGGTGCTGTTCGTAATCATGATATTGATATTATGAAGAAGGCATTTGAGATTGCCGGATATTCAGAAGAGGAGCTTAAGTCAAGATTCAACGCTCTCTATACCGCATTCCAGTATGGTGCGCCACCACATGCAGGTATGGCTCCGGGTGTGGACCGTACAGTTATGCTTCTTACAGGAGATGAGAAGATTCTTGAGGTTATTGCATTCCCACTTAACGGTAATGCACAGGATCTTTTGCTTGGAGCACCAAGTGAAGTTACCAACCAGCAGCTTGAGGATGTTCATCTTCTTGGCAATGGTAATGCACTTGCAACCCGCAGTGTTCCAACAAGCGGTGGCAAGACAAGAGGTGAAAAGCGTTCAACCTTCTCCAATGCACAGCAGCTTAATCAGTTGTCTTTGACAGAAGAGGAAGAGAACGAGGTTCAGAATGTTTTTGCTAGTATGAAAGAGCATGAAGAGGCGCTTAAAAATATCGATACAGATAATGTTGAAGAGATGATTTATGTTATGCCTATGACCAACGTTCTTCGTGAGGATAAGAGAGAGCAACCGTTCTTGCGAGCAAGCCTTTTAGAGGGCGCTCCAGAGCGTAGTGAAGACAGTTGGCAGGTGCCACGACTTGTAAAGTGAGGTGCAGTTAAATGAAATATTATTCAGTACAAATATCGGATAAAGGGACTATTGCAGTTGATGATACTATTCTTGTAAAGGGAGTGGAGACTACAGCAGGTTCACATATATTAGAAGGATTTAAGCCATTGTTTAGCGCAGAGGCGGTTACCCGCCTTCAGGACAAGGGCTATGAGATATCAGGCAAGACTCACGTAGGTGAGTTTGGCCTTGATATGGTAGGAGAATTTTCTTACTTTGCTCCTGCCGAAGATGTGCTTAAGGGCGCAGCTGCTGAGCTTGTAGCAGGTGGCAGTGTTAAAGCGGCTTTGGGTGTTGATATGAATGGTGCTACCCGTCGTTCGGCAGCTCTTTCAGGCGTTAACTTTTTAAAGCCTACTTATGGTACTGTGTCACGTTATGGTATTATTTCCTGTGCAGCATCCGGTGAGCAGATGGGTGTATACGCTGCTAACGCTGATGGCGTTAAGGAAATCATGGACGTGATTGCAGGATATGATGAGAAGGACGGAACCAGCCTTAAAGAAACATCTTACAATTACAACACAGATGAAGCTGTATCAGGAAAGCGCGTATGTGTTATTAAAGAGCTTCTTGACAAAGCAGATGATGAGGTTAAGGCAAAAATAAATGCTTATGCTGATAAGCTTCGCGCTAATGGTGTGGAGGTATGTGAGATTTCTCTTGATATTTTTGATGTAGCCAATACAACCTGGCAGATTCTTATGACTGCTGAGACCTGTAACAACGTATCCCGTTATGACGGTGTTAAGTTCGGTTATCGTGCAGCACAGTACAAAAATATCGACGAATTATATGTAAATACCAGAACTGAAGGATTTAATTTCCTTACTAAATCAGTTATTCTCTACGGTTCAGATGTTTTATCCAAAAACCGTTATGATGACTGCTATGGCAAGGCTCTCAAGGTTCGTCGCGTAGTTGCAGACAAATTTGCCGAACTTATGAAGGAATTTGATGCAGTTCTTGCACCGGTTTGCAGTAAGACAGAGTATAAGGCGTATAACATTAATGACGCATTTATGAATGTATTTAATGAGAGCGTATTTACTGCTCTTGCCAATCTTATAGGAACTCCGGCACTTTCTTGTGGTGGCGTTTCGCTTATGGGCAAACATTTTGGAGAAAGCACACTTCTTAGTCTTGCAAAAAGTGTAGAAAGGGCAGGTGAATAATTATGAAATACGAATTAGTTATTGGACTTGAGACTCACGTAGAGCTTAATACTGAATCCAAGATTTTCTGCTCTTGTGGCGGACATTCATCACCTAAGGAGCCTAATGACTGTGTATGCCCTGCTTGTAGCGGTATGCCGGGTATGTTGCCGGTAATGAATAAGCGAGTTGTAGAGCTTGCAGTTACAGCGGGTCTTATGCTTAACTGTGACATCAGCAGATACACTACTTTTGACAAAAAGAATTATTACTATCCTGACCTTCCTTGTGCATATCAGATTACACAGCTTAATCACCCAATATGCACCAATGGTTGTGTTACTTTAAAGACCTCAGAGGGTACAAGAGATATACATATTAAACAGATTCATATGGAAGAGGATGCAGGTAAATTAGTTCACATTGGAAAGGCTTCCTACGTTGACTTTAACCGTACCAGTGTTCCACTTATCGAGATTGTAACTCAGCCTGATTTTAGGAGTGCTGAGGAGGTACTTATATATCTTAACAAGCTTAAAACAATGTTCCTTTCAGGTGGTATATCCGAATGTGAAGAGGGAGCAATGCGTTGCGACGTTAATATTTCAGTACGTCCTGAGGGCAGCACTGAATTTGGTGTTCGTTCAGAGATTAAAAATATGGCTTCTTTTGAGGCAATTGAGCGTGCGATTCGTTATGAGGCTCAGCGTCACATTGATGCTCTTGAATTTGAGACAGAGGAGCTTGTTCAGGAGACAAGACGTTTTGATGATTCCACCGGCAAAACCTTTGCTATGCGTAATAAGGAAACTGAGGCGGATTATCGCTACTTCCCTGATGCCAACCTTATGCCAATCATCATTGATGATGAGTGGTTAGAGCAGATTAAGGCAAATATGCCGGTTGCAATTGATGAGAAAGCCGACATCTACAGAGAGTCAGGTATTTCCGAGAAAGAAATCGATATGCTTATTCACAATCACAAAGTAAGCAAATTACTTGATGACGTTGTGAGTATGGGTTGTGGCGCCAAAAACGCAGCAAGCTGGATTCTCTCAGAGTGTGCTGGCGTACTTCGTAAGAATGGTAAGCTTCTTGGTGACCTTGAGATTACCGCAGAAGAGCTTTCTACAATCATTAAAATGGTTGACAGCGGTGAGGTTAACCGAGTTAACGGAAAGCAGATACTTACTGCAGTAATTGAAGAAGGCGTTGATCCTGTTCAATACTGCAAGGAAAATGCCCTTGATGCTAAGGTAGACACTTCTACAATTGAAGTTGTTATTGACAGAGTTCTCACAGAGAATGCCCAGGCAGTTAACGATTTTAAGAATGGCAAGGAAAAAGCTAAGCAGGCATTGTTTGGTGCTTGTATGAGAGAGTTGAAGAACGCAGGAGATATTTCTGTGATTAGAGAGCTTCTTGATGAAAAATTAAAGAATTGCTAGAGATTTATAGAGGAATCAGTTGGATGAAAGTCTGATTGGTTCCTTTTTTATTCGCATTGAGAAATCTATAATTAAGTGGTAAAATATTAATATGTATACTAGAAATATTCTGAATAAAATTTTACAAATTAAGAACTTGATTTTTACCATTGTGGGAGTGCTTTTTGTAGTGGCTTCTGCGAATGTAATTATTTCGCTGATAGTGTATTACAGGAAAGATATAGAGACTGCTTTAGGAGCGGTGGCGATTCCTGGGGCTGAAGCAATTTTTGTTGGTGGACTTGTCCTTTTACTGTTGGCTTTTGTTTCCAATAAATCTATTGGAGATGCTAATTTTTATTCAAGCTATTTTGAAGGGGATTTGGATGGACGTATTGATATTAATGATTTGGCTATGGTTATGGGCAGAAATTCTGCTGTGGTCAATGCACAGTTACATTGGTTCAGACTTATATATATGAAGGGCTTCCATTTTGAACGGGTTAACAATGTGATGCAGGTGGTGCTTGGTAGTAAAAAAATAGTCTGCCAGTGCAGCAAATGTGGTGGCGAAATTGAGAAAAGCGTGTATTATATAGGGCGTTGCAGCTATTGTGGTGGCTTGGATTTGAATGCCAGAGTGCTGGTGGGAAACAGATTCTACAGCATTAATAGCAATATTGCGGAAGGTTTAAATAACCCAGAATATTATCAGATTCCTACGCTTAAGAGAAAAAAGCTTTTGGGCGCAATTATTATGGGAATTGGTTTGTTTTTTACTGCACTTGGAATTATTGGATTTGCCAGCAATATTAACCATTATAACGACCAAGAATATATTATTGACCTTATTATGTCTGGTAAGACCTATTCGTCAATTGAGTTGGTAAAGGCGGAAATCTTGGAGGTGTCAATTACCTTTGCGGCGTTGTTTGTAGGCTTTTTGCCGGCTTTGATTAGTGGTTTCAAAAGACTTGAGTATGTCCATGCTACAAAGACGTCTTCGGAATATTTCGCAAAGCGAAAGACTCCTTTTGTGAAATTAGGCAGCATACCGATTGTTAAAAGAAGATTTAACAAAAAGAGAGGCGTCGGAATTGTCAGAGAAACACTTCGTAAGCGGTATCTTCGTAATTGCACTTTTGAGATTCACAAAAATGAACTGAAGCTGGTTCTTTCAAAGAGAATTGTTAAAGATCAGTGTCCGTCCTGTGGAGCTCAGATTGTGGGACCGGTGCATGAGCATTATCGATGTGAACATTGTGGCAGAACTATTTTGCACGTTATTAAATCAAAATAAATTTACAGAAATTGGGGGAAGAGACCCGTGAAGAAAAAATGGATTAGAAGACGTAAGAGATTATTTGAGATTATTGAGGTTGGTAATGACTTAGACCATGTCAGCAGAGCCTATGATTTTGTCAATGTTTTTTCCATTGTTATCAATGTAATAGTCAGTATTTTAGCTACCTATGCTAATATACAGGAAAAGTATGGAAATGTATTGTTGATAATAGAAGGTGTTACCGTTATATTTTTTGGTTTGGATTACATATGCAGGCTTATTACGGCAAGGTTTTTGTATCCACAGCTAAAAGAAAGCCATGCCATTAGAAAATACGTTTTTTCTGTTAACGGATTAGTGGATTTGCTTTCTTTTTTACCATATTTTTTGCCGGTTTTCTTTCCGGCGGGAACCGCAGTATTCAGGATGATAAGAATCGTAAGAATTTTCCGGTTGTTCAAGATTAATGCTTATTACGATTCTTTAAGTGTAATTAAAGATGTTATCAGTGGCAAGAAGCAGCAGTTGATTTCATCTGTGTTTATCATTCTTGTGCTCATGCTGGCATCAAGCCTTTGCATGTACAGCTTGGAGCATGAAGCTCAGCCGGAGGTGTTTTCTAATGCCTTTTCGGGTATCTGGTGGGCGGCTTCTACTCTTTTGACGGTGGGGTATGGAGATATATATCCGGTTACATTCTGGGGAAAGATGTTTGGTATATTTATAACCTTTTTGGGTGTGGGAATGGTTGCTATTCCAACAGGTATTATTTCTGCGGGATTTGTTGATTTATATTCCAATATTAAGAAACGTACCGAATACGGCTATGAATCAGATATGCATTTTATCAAAATTACTATTACTGAAACAGACAGATGGGTTGGACTAAGAATTGCTGATTTGAAGCTTCCGCATGGAATTATTCTAGCAATGATTATGCGACGAGAGGAGCTTATTATTCCAAGAGGAGATGTGGTTATTGAAGAGGATGACGTTGTAGTAATTGGTGCGGAGCCATATGAAGATATGGACCATATTAATCTTAAGGAAGTGGTTCTTAAGAAAAAGCACAAATGGACGGGGCTATGTATCAAGGATTTGGATATCTCCCGCCATGCAGTTATTGTACTGGTAAAGCGTAAAAATAAAGCGCTTATTCCTAATGGCAATATGAAGCTTCATGAAGGTGACAAGGTTGTTTTATACACTAAATTACATTTGGGTGATGTGGTTAATATAGACGTGTAGAAAGAAGGATGCTTATGATAAAACATCAGCTTATCAAACGAGTAACAGCGATAGCGTTGGTTGGAATTTTACAACTTCATACAATGGGAAGTGCTTCGGGCAGTAGGGAGGTTATGGCAAGTGAGGTACAGTTTGTGCCCGGCTTTTATGATATTGGCTATTCTGCTCCAATTGTAGAAGACAATTATGGTCAGGAGTTGTTGCCGGTTCTTAGAGCTGCTACTCTCCCAAGTAGCTATGATTCAAGAACTGTGGGCAATGTAACTGCCGTTAAGAATCAGGGTAGTCTTGGTACCTGTTGGACTTTTGCGGCGGTGGCTTCTATGGAGTCCTATGCAATTAGCCATGGATTAGTTGAAAGTGCTGATGATATTGATTTGTCAGAGTATGCTCTGGGGTCATTAACCTTTGATGACAGCAGTTTTGTAGATACCACGGGCACAACTGATGGAGATGTAACAACTACAGAATATATGCAAAGCGCTCTGAAAAATGGTGGTAATGATAATTATATTTTTAAGACTCTGACCAAATGGGCTGGAGTGATGAATGAAAGTGATGTGCCTTATGACGGCACCGGAAATACAGTAGTGGAATATGACCCTGCTAAAGTAAGCTATGTTTTAACAGGGCAATATTATATAAATATGGCGAATGTGGAGCATATCAAATCCGCAATTATGGAAAATGGTGCTATAGCCACTTATTATAACGCCAATTCAGAGTATAGCAATGATTCTACAGAAGGATACTGGGAGTATTATCATTATACTTATGAAGAGGTTAGCAGTAATCATGCTGTTGCTTTGGTGGGCTGGGATGATGATATGCCAAAAGAGAATTTTACAATGATTGATTCAGAAGGAAATATATATACTCCGGAAAATAATGGTGCGTGGCTTATAAAAAATAGCTGGGGCACATATTGGGGGGATTCCGGATATATGTGGATTTCTTATGAAGATAAAGTAATAAGCAATGCCACAGCCTGTGCCTATGAGATTGCTCCAAAATCAGAATATACATATAACTATCAGCATGATGGTGCCAGCATTTTTGGTTATTCTGTTTCTTATAGTGCCAGTAAATTTGCCAATGTATTTGATGTGGCAGGCACAAATAGTCAGGATATCAAGGCTGTATCTGTGGGCGTAGAGGATGCCAACAGAGAATATAGTATGCAGATATACCTTAATCCGACAGAGGATAGTCCGGAAAGCGGAACTGCAATGCTAAGCACTCCGGTAACGGGAAGTACGACCTTTGCAGGATATTACACTATTCCGTTGTCCAGTGTTGTTAAGGTAGAGCCGGGGGACAGCTTTTCGGTGGTAATTGAATTTGACCAGAATACAACAGTTTCCTGTGGCGTTAATCAGGTGATGTATATAGGTGGTGGCGGATTAGGAGTGGCGACGAATACATGTGACGACAACCAAAGTTACGTGTACTATAACGGCACCTGCTATGATTTATATGAAGCGTATGATAGTAGCCATTTTGCTCAGGTTAATTTCTGTATCAAGGCATTGGCGGTAAATAACAGCGATGAAATAAGTGCATCAACAATTACCTCCATCGAATCTGACGGAACTACAGGTTTAACCATCAACTGGCAAAAAGTAAAAGATGGAATTGAATATGAACTTTTACGTGCAAATGAAATTGATGGCGAATATACAACTATTTATACAGGAACCAATACAACTTACAAGGATACTTCTGTAACCAGAAATACCACGTACTATTATAAGGTTCGTGTGTATAATGAAGAAAATACACCTCTTGATTCAGCTGCAGTAAGTGGAAAACTTGTACTTAATGCCACAGTTCTTCGTGAAATAACCTACGATAGCACCGGTATAAGCTTTAGTTGGGACGAGGTTAGTGGTGCAACAGGATATAATGTATATCGTTCAGAGGATGGTGCTGGTTATAGTAAGATTACAACAACAACTGATACTGAATACAAGGATACTTCTGTAAAATACAATAAGACATATTACTATATGGTTAAGGTTACCTATACTATTTCCGGTGTAACGGAGGAGTCGGGAGCCAGCAATACATTAGAAGGTGAGAAAAAAGTAGGAGCGCCATACACATTTTTTGCAGATAACAGTGTCTATGGACAGGTAACTCTTACGTGGCCATCTTGTGAGGGTGTTGAGGGATATATTTTAAGCAGAAGCTACTGGAATACAGAGGGCACAAGAATTGTGGATGAACAAGTTGCAGTGGTGGGTGCTGACGCAACAAGTTATGTGGATGATGCATCTAATATGAAGCTTGGCAATGATGCTACTTATTATATTGTAGCCTATGTTACAGAGGATGGGGAGCAGAAATTAAGCGACTCCAGATATGTTACGGTAAATATTAGCTATCCCCCAGTTCAGAATATTAAGTGGTTTGTCAAAAGCAATATAATTTATGCAAAATGGGATGCGTATACTGCCGGAGGAACTGTAACAGAATATGGTTTATTTGGATATGATGATTTAACTACAAGTACCATTGCAACCAGCAGAATTACCACAGCAACAAGTGTATCAATACCAAGTTTTACATCCGGCAACACATATTATATTACTATTCGTGCCAAAAATGCTATGTATCATTATTTTACAGGGGAACAGTCCCCAAGAGTGCAGGTTGGCGGAGCCTATAAGGCCTTAGCCCTTAACGCTATTAATGATGTAAAATACACACCGGGTGACACTGTAGAATTGTCAGCAGTTATTAAAAATGAAATGACCAATTTTGATTATAAATATCAGTGGTATGAGGCTTCTTCAAAAACCGCCGCAGGAACAGCAATAACCGGCGCAACGGGAAGTACATACAAGCCGGATACATCAGCGGATGCAATTAGATATTATTATTGTGTGGTATCCGGAGAATATAATGGAACTAAGATGGCTACATCTAACGTGGTTACAGTTCAGAGTAAGAATTTACCTTATAACATTAGTGCCTGCACTGTTTCTACAATTGCAGCCCAGACTTATACCGGAAGTGCCATAACACCTAGCGTAACAGTTACATATAACGGCAAGACTCTGACGAAGGGAACGGATTATACAATAGCTTATAGCAATAATGTTAATGCAGGAATTGCAACAATAACCATAACAGGCAAGGGCAATTATACCGGAAGCAGAACGATTAACTTCAGTATAGTTAAAAACATACCTTCGAGCATTACTTCTTCCGTAGTGAATGTTAATCAGACAACCGGAATTATAAGCAAAGTTACAGTGGGAACCACTGTATCCAGCCTGTTAAACGCTATAGACCAGAAGGAGTATGTGGCGGTATACAGCGGAAGTACTGCATTGGCAGGAACCACAGTTCTTACCACAGGAATGCAGTTACTAATAATTGATGGCAGTACAACCTACAAGCAATATACAATTGTTGTTACAGGAGATGCCAATGGTGATGGCAAAATCAATGTGGCGGATATGATGTCTGTTAAGTCCCATATTCTCAAAAAATCCACATTAACAGGTACTGCATTTATGGCTGCGGATGTTAATGGTGATGGCAAAATTAACGTGGCTGATTTTATGAGTGTCAAGGGCTATATTTTGAAAAAGAACACCATACCCGGAGTAGTAGCAAAGTAGAACGGAGGAATTATCCATGAATAAAATATTTAAAAGTATAGTTGGAGCGTTGGTGATTTTAGGAGCGGTGCTGGCTATGAATGTTGATGCATACGCAGCAAGTGTTACTCTTACTGGTCCTGGAACGGTTCGTGCAGGTGATACAATACAATTAAATCTGGTAATTGCAGAATCGGGAAGAAATGCCATTGAGGGTACTTTTTCCTATGATAGTAGTCAGGTAACATTAAACAGTGTAACAACAGCTATGAGTGGATGGAAGGTTGAGACCAATGGCAACACCATTATGGCATACGATGAAAATATGACCAATCCAACCAAAGCTAATTCAGTGGTTGCAACGGCTGCTTTTACTGTGAAAAGTACAGTGGCAGCTGGGGCAACAGTTAAAATATCTTTGAATAATACAGCTGTTGCGGCAAGCTCAGCGTCATATGATATTGGCACGGTTACTTATTCAGTGGTAATCGCAAAACCACTTTCAGGTGTGAATACACTTTCGGCTCTTAAGGTTGATGGATGTAATCTTTCACCGGCTTTTAGCGCTGATACCACTACATATAATGCAGGCGAGGTCGATTTTTCAGTTGCAACACTTAATGTAACGGCGATACCGGCTGAAGGCACTGCTAAGGTAGCAGTGGCAGGAAATAATCTCTCTGTGGGCAATAATACTATTACAATTGCTGTTACAGCAGAAAATGGAAGTATAAAATACTACCAGATTAACGTTGTTAGAAAACAGGACCCTAATTATGTAGCTTCATCTAATGCGGATGTTAGCCAGATGAATGTAAGTCAGGGTAAGATTTCTCCGGCATTTAAGTCCGATGTAACGGATTATGTTATCTATGTTCCATATGAGGAGATGGGCAATAGATTTGAAGTGTCAGGAAGTGCCGTAGATACCAAAGCAACAGGTGTACAGTCGGGAGTAATTGAAGCACTTACAGAGGGTAATAATACAACCAAGCTTGTGTGTACTGCTGAGGATGGAACTACCAAGGAGTACAATGTTACAGTTGTGGTGATGCCGGAATATAATGGTCAAATCCCTGTAATTGGTGATAATGATGTAGAAGAACCTATTACCGAAGAGCCAACAACAGAGGAGGCAACAACTAAGCCATCCGAAGAAGCTTCTGAGGAGTTAACCACAGAACCGGAAGCTACAACTGTGGCATCAGATAATGACGAAGGCAATACAAAAACAGGTCTTCCAACCTGGAGCGTAGTTCTTATGGTGCTTGCAGGAGTTTTGGTAGGCTTTGGAGCATGCTTTTTGATATTGACTTTGAAAAAGAAAAAAGAAGATTAAATTGTCTTTTGCTTGATTAAGTTATATAATACAAAGTTAGATGTATTTTTACACTAGAAGGAGGCTGTGACAGCCTGTGACTAATATGGTAACCAAACAGGAATTTGAGATTTTAGTATATATCGAAAGGGAACAATCTGTCAGCAGACAGAAGCTTGCAGATTACCTTGCTAAGATAAAAATTGATTTTAATATTGTTTTAGAACTCGTAAATAGAGATATGTTAATGAGCATAGAAGAGGTTTTTCGTATAACCGAAGTCGGTTTGGAAGCCTTGGAGCCTTACAGAGTCAAAAGAGCGGTAATTATGGCAGCAGGCTTTGGCTCCAGAATGGTGCCGGTGACTCTTGACACTCCTAAGCCTTTGGTTAAGGTTAATGGAATAAGAATTATTGACACAATTTTGAGAGCTTTGAAGGAAGCAGAGATTGAAGAAATCTGGCTTGTAAGAGGATATTTATGGGAAAAGTTTGATTCCTTGCTTAGTGAATATCCAAATATTCAATTTATACTTAATGAAAAATATAACGAAGCCAATAATATCTCCTCTGCATTGCTTGCAAAAGAACATCTGTGCAATGCCTATGTTTTGGAAGCGGATTTAGTGGTTAATAACCCTAAGCTTATAAGAAAATATGAATATGAGACTAATTACACAGGCAGATATTGCGAGCATACGGACGATTGGTGCTTCAAAGTGGAAGACGGATTAATTAAGGAACTTCTAGTGGTTGGAGATGATGTATATCATATGTATGGAATTTCCTATTGGAGCAAAGAAGATGGTATTAAGTTAGCTGAATGCATAGAGAAGACCTACAATATGGAGGGTGGCAAGGAAAAATACTGGGATGAAGTATCCATGCGTGTGCATAAGGATGAATTTCAGATAGCAGTAAGACCTTGTTTTGATAATGATGTTATTGAGATAGACACCTTTGATGAATTGGTTGCACTTGATAATAGCTATAAAAATTATAAAGCATAGAAGGAAATATTATGGATATTAAGAGAAATATATTGTTGAACCCGGGACCGGCAACTACAACCGATACAGTTAAAATGGCTCAGATTGTTCCGGATATTTGTCCAAGGGAAAAAGAATTTGGCTCTATGATGAAGGCCATGAGAGAAGATTTGGTTAAGATTGTTCATGGAGATTTGGAGAAATACACGGCTGTTTTATTCTGTGGCTCAGGAACCATTAATCTTGACGTGTGCATTAACTCTTTATTGCCTGAAAATGGTCAGATTCTTGTAATTAATAATGGTGCATACAGCCAGAGAGCAGTTGAGATATGTGAGTATTATGGATTGCCACATATTAATTTGCAGTTTCCAATAGATGAGCAACCCGACCTTGCCAAATGCGAGGAAGTTCTGAAGGCAAATCCGGACATTGCAATGGTATATACAACCCATAATGAGACCGGAACAGGAATTTTAAACCCAATAAGAGAAATTGGTGCTTTGGCACATAAATATAACGCGATTTTTGTGGTGGATACAACCTCCACTTATGCATTGAGACCAATTAATATTGAGAAGGATAATATTGATTTCTGTATGGCATCTGCACAGAAGGGAATCCAGTCTATGACAGGACTTTCTTATGTTGTGGGTAACAGGGCGATTATTGAAAAGTCCAAGGACTACCCAAAACGTTCATATTATTGTAATCTGTATTTGCAGTATGATTTTTTTGAAAAGACCGGAGAAATGCATTTTACACCGCCGGTTCAGACAATATATGCCACAAGACAGGCACTTGATGAGTATTTTCTAGAAGGTGAAGAGGCAAAATGGGCGCGTCATACCAGAGTGTTTGAGGCAATTCACAGAGGCCTTGCCGAACTTGGATTTAAGGATGTAATCAAAAGAGAATTGCAGGCAGGTCTTGTAGTATCAGTTCGGTATCCGGATGATGATAACTGGGATTTTGAGAAAATTCATGATTATTGTTATGAAAGAGGATTTACAATTTATCCCGGTAAAATATCTTCTACTGACACATTCAGATTGTGTGCTTTAGGTGCCATTGATGAGGAAGATATAGTGGAATTTTTCAAGGTCCTTAAAAGTGCCTTGGAAGCCAATAATGTGGCAATTCCTGTTCAATATAAATAGCGGAAAGGTTATAATGTGAGATGAAAGCAGAAAAATTTATTGAAGAAGTTAAAAAAATAGGCATTGAATCAATAATTGGTGTGCCGGATTCTACCTTAAAACAATTTTGTGATTACTTAAACACAGATGGTGCCAGAGAATTAAAACATATGGTTCCTCCTAATGAAGGAGCTGCTATTGGACTTGCAACAGGAGTGTTTCTAGCAACTAATAAGCCTGCCTGTGTATATATGCAAAACAGCGGTCTTGGTAATACCGTTAATCCTATCACTTCTCTTGCTAATGAAAAAGTATATGATATTCCTATGCTTCTTGTTATCGGTTGGAGAGGGGAGCCGGGCTTTCATGATGAGCCACAGCATAAATTTATGGGTGAGATTACTGAGGATTTGCTGAATGTTTTGGATATTAATTATGCCATAATTAGCAAAGAAACTACTGATAAACAATTAGAAAGAATTTTTGCAGAAGCAAATGCTGATATGTCAGACAATAAGCAATATGCTATAATTGTTAAGAAGGACACCTTTGAAAAACGCAAAGGCGGCAACTATGATAATGGTTATTCAATGGTTAGAGAAGATGCCATCAAAGCCATTCTTGGTGCTCTTAATAAGGAGGATTTTGTTGTATCCACTACGGGTAAGATTTCCAGAGAGGTGTATGAAGAAGCGGATATTATCTGTGGACAGCATATGCAGGAGTTTCTGACGGTGGGAGGCATGGGTCATGCTTCAATGATAGCCCTTGGAATTGCTGACAATCACAAGGACAGAAGAGTTGTGTGTATAGATGGTGACGGAGCAGTTCTTATGCATATGGGAAGCCTTGCTTTTATTGGGAAAGAATCCCCGGAGAATCTTGTTCATATCTGTATTAATAATGAAGCACATGAATCTGTGGGCGGAATGCCAACAGGAGCCTGTGGTCAGGATTATTCAAAAGTGGCAAAAGCCTGTGGATATAAGGCTGTGTTTACTACGGATAACGAAAAGGAATTAACAGAAATTTTACATAAAATCAGTAATATTGTGGGACCTGTGTTCATAGAAATTAAGGTTTCCATGTATTCCAGAGAAGACCTTGGTAGACCAAAAGAGTCAGCCAGCGAGAACAAAACTAACTTTATGAAATACCATGGTGTAATTTAGAGATTGTAGGAAGGAACCAAAATAATGAAGAAGGTATATACTTGTTTTTGCACAGATATAATTCATGAAGGCCACCTTAATATTATCAATGAGGCGGGAAAATATGGTGAAGTAATTGTAGGTGTGCTTACTGATGAGCAGATGGTGAGATTTAACAGATTTCCATCCGTAACTTTTCAGGAAAGAATTGATATGATTAAGGAAATAGATGGTGTTTCGGCGGTTGTTATACAGGATGAAATAATGTACGACAAGATAATTGCCGAGATTAAGCCGGATTATGTGGCACATGGGGACAATTGGAAGGAAGGTCCTATGTCCGCAATCAGAGAAAATGTAGAAAAGGCTTTAGCTGAGTATGGCGGTCAAATTATAGATGTTCCTTACACATATAATGAAAATGTGCGTAAAATAGACAGCATTATGAGAGAGAAGCTTGCAATGCCTGAATACAGAAGAAAAAGATTAAGACAGCTTATTAAGCTTTGTCCGGTAGTTAAGACTATTGAGGCGCATAGCGGTTTGACTGGTCTTATTGCTGAGAAAACTATCGTTGCCAATAACGGCGCATTGGACCAGTTTGATGCAATGTGGGTGTCAAGTCTGTGCGATTCAACAGCAAAGGGTAAGCCGGATATTGAATTGGTGGATATGTCCTCAAGACTTAGAACTATTGATGATATTATGGAGGTAACTACTAAGCCTATTATTCTTGATGGTGATACCGGTGGATTAATTGAGCATTTTGTGTACAATGTAAGAACTCTTGAAAGAATGGGAGTTTCCGCAGTTATTATCGAGGATAAAACAGGACTTAAGAAAAATTCTTTATTTGGAACAGAAGTAGTGCAGACTCAGGACACAATAGAGAATTTCTGTGAAAAAATCCGCGAAGGAAAGCGCGTACAGAGAACAGAGGATTTTATGATTATTGCCAGAATTGAAAGTCTGATTCTGGAACAGGGAATGGAAGATGCATTGACAAGAGCCTTTGCGTATGTTGAGGCAGGTGCTGATGGAATAATGATTCACAGCAGAAAAAAAGACCCTGCAGAGATTTTTGAATTCTGCGACAAATTTAGAGAAAAATGTCCGAATGTTCCGATTGTAGTAGTTCCGACCTCTTTTAACAGTGTTACAGAGGAGGAGCTTGCAGGTCATGGTGTAAATATTGTTATTTACGCTAATCAGCTCACAAGAAGTGCTTTTCCGGCAATGGAATCCACAGCGGTGGAGATTCTTAAGAACCACAGAGCCCTTGAAGTGGACTCCAAATTGATGCCTTTTAAGGATATAATTACATTAATAGATGAGATATAAGTATACTATAAATCAAGATGTAAAATCTTTTGTTAAATTAGCAAGATTTTACATCTTTTTATTTTGGTATTGCATTATTTATGTGAGTATGTTAATATTAACTCGAGTTAGATATAACTAACTCAATGTGAATAAATTTATCTCAAAAAGTTTGACTGGCCAGCATTCTTTTGAAGGGGATAAAAGGGATATTCATTGAATGGGTTAATAGGTGGTAATAAAGATGCCAATAAGGGAAATAATTGAAATCAGAAACTGTGGTACCAGAAGAAAAAAGCTTGAATTGCTTTTGGCAACCCAATGCGCACCGTTTTTGTGCAAGCTGGCAATTGCCAATGTGTTGACAATTGACACGGATGATGTGGCAATGTTTATTATCATGTTAAAAAGCATGAAAGTGAAAGCCAAGATATTGTATCGGAAGGGAAACTGGGTAGTTCTATATTTGTATAGGGCAGAAATGTTGCAAAAATATCTGGATAAGACAGAGATTAGACTTTTTCTTATGGAGCAGGGCTACTATGAGAATGATTTAACAGGGCTGATTAATCACTTTGCACTAAGAATAAATACTTATTACGAGGGTGATAGTGATTATCCTCACGAGATGGGAATTTTTCTAGGTTATCCATTGGAAGATGTGAAGGGCTTTGTAGAAAATGACGGAAAAGGCTTTTTACATATGGGTTATTGGAAAGTTTATCACAATCCGGAAGAAAGTATTGAACGTTTTCGAATGTTTGATCAAAAGCGTGAATGGATGGTTAGGGAAGTAATTTCCGGCAAATCCATTAGAAAATTATGCGTTGAAAGGAGTTAATTATGATTAAAATAGTATATTGGAGTGGAACAGGAAATACCTATGCAATGGCAGAGTATATTGCTGAAGGTGTAAAAGAGGCTGGAAAGGATGCAGTTCTTGTACCTGTTAATGAGGTTAATGTTGCAGAATTGCTTAAGGATCAGGTGTTTGCTCTTGGCTGTCCGTCAATGGGAGCGGAGCAGCTTGAAGAGTCTGAGATGGAGCCTTTTATGTGTGAATTAGATACCTTAATTTCCGGTAAGAAAATTGCTTTGTTCGGTTCTTATGGATGGGGCAATCAGGAGTGGATGCGTGACTGGGAATCCAGAGTAACAGATGCAGGAGCCAGTGTTATTAATGGCGAAGGTCTTGCAGTTAATAACACACCGGATGATGCTGCTGCAATGGAGTGCAAGGCATTGGGTCGTGCATTAGCCGGAGCGTAGATTTAATAAAAATATGTCATAAAATATAAGTATGCTAAAAAGGAAGTGACGTTTAATAGCGTCACTTCTTTTTTTGAAGTTAATGGTGCAATAAATTTGCAGTTAATGGTGCAATAAATTTGCAGTTAATGGTGCAATAAATTTGCAGTTGATGGTGCAATAAATTTGCAGTTTGCTTGATAAAATATCAGAAAAAAGGTATAATAAAAGCAGTATCGTTTTAAGGAGGCGAGGGTATGGCAACACCACATAATGGAGCGGAAAATGGGGCGTTTGCAAAAACGGTTTTAATGCCGGGTGATCCACTTAGAGCCAAATTTATTGCAGAAAATTTTTTGGAGAATCCTAAGCTTGTAACCTCGGTTAGAAATGTTTTTGGGTATACGGGAACCTATAAGGGTAAGGAAGTATCAGTAATGGCAAGTGGAATGGGTATGCCAAGTATTGGTATATATTCCTATGAATTGTACACTCAGTACGAGGTTGAGAATATTATTAGAGTAGGTTCTGCGGGGGCTTACAGCGGAGAGCTTAATGTGTATGATGTTGTTCTGGCAGACAGTGCTTACAGTGAGTCCAGCTTTGCCAAGGTGCAGAGTGGTTGTGAGGATGATGTACTGTATCCGTCTAAGGAACTGAATGATGAGATACTAGAGGCAGCAGACAGTCTTGGAATTCCATGTAAATTAGCCAGAGTGCATTCTAGTGATGTGTTCTATCAGCAGCCTGACAGAGGAAGCTATGAACGCTATCTTATTAATCATGGAGCTAAGTGCGTGGAGATGGAGAGCTTTGCACTATTTCATAATGCCAATGTGCTTGGCAAGAGAGCTGCTTGTATTCTGACAATTTCAGATTCTTTTGTGACGAAGGAAGCAGTTGATGCTGAAGGAAGACAGAACTCTTTTACGGCTATGATGAAGGTTGCTTTGGAGGCAGCAATAAAGTAAACAGATACCGAAAGGAGCTTTGAATAGATTTGAGAAGAGTATTTTTAATTGTATTGGACAGCTTTGGAATTGGATATGAGCCGGATGCGGCGGAGTTTGGGGACGTGGGTGCCAACACTCTGGCGAGTATTTCACAGTCACCAAGCTTTAATGTTCCGACTATGGAGCAGATGGGGTTATTTAATATTGATGGTGTAACGGTGGGAGAAGAGGTTACAACTCCTATTGGAGCATATGGAAGGCTTCAGGAGAAGTCTAAGGGTAAGGATACCACAATCGGACATTGGGAGATTTCGGGAATGGTATCACCTAAGCCTTTACCAACATTTCCTAACGGATTTGGAACGGATATTATCGAGGAATTCGAGAGAAGATGTGGTCGTAAGGTATTGTGTAATAAGCCATATTCAGGAACCCAGGTTATTGCTGATTATGGACAGGAACATATGGAGACAGGAGCACTCATAGTATATACCTCAGCGGATTCTGTTTTTCAGATTGCAGCCCATGAGGAGGTTGTTCCTGTGGAGGAATTGTATCGTTATTGTGAGATTGCAAGAGAGATTCTGGTGGGGGACAATGGTGTAGGTCGAGTTATTGCAAGACCGTTTATTGGAGAGTATCCTAATTTTACAAGAACACCAAGAAGACATGATTATTCACTTGTGCCACCGAAAAATACTATGCTAGATGCTTTGCAGGAAGCGGGATTTGAGACTAGAGCTATTGGTAAGATATATGATATTTTTGCAGGAAAGGGTATCTCCAATACTCAGAGAACTACCAATAATCAGGATGGAATGAATAAGACGGACGAGACACTTAAGGAGAATTTTGAGGGCTTATGTTTCATTAATTTGGTGGATTTTGATATGACCTACGGGCATAGAAGAGATGTGGACGGATATGCTAATGCTGCTACAGAATTTGATAGCTGGGTTAGTGGTTTTATTAATAGGCTTGGGGATGAGGATATCCTGATGATTACGGCGGACCATGGCTGTGATCCGGGATATACGGGTACGGACCATACCAGAGAGTATATTCCTCTTCTCATGTATGGCAAGAATATTAAACCGGGAACTGATATTGGAACACGCTCAAGTTTTTCAGATATAGCGGCAACTATTCTGGATATTTTTGGAGTGGATAATATAACTGACGGAGTAAGCTTTAAGAAAGAGGTGTGGCAGGATGACTAAGGATGAGATTCTGGCCCTTATTTGTGAGGCTTACAAGGCACAGAAATGTTCCTATGCACCTTATTCTAATTTTAATGTGGGTGCGGCGCTTCTTTCGGTAAGTGGCAGAGTATACAGCGGATGTAATATTGAGAATGCTGCTTTTACTCCTACTAATTGTGGAGAAAGAACTGCTTTTTTTAAGGCGGTTTCAGAAGGAGAGCGGGAATTTAGGGCGATTGCTATAGTTGGTAATAAATCCGGTGAAGAACCGGACTTAGAGGATTTTACATCTCCATGTGGAGTATGCCGACAGGTTATGGCAGAGTTTTGCAATCCCGATGAATTCCAGATTATTCTGGCAAATAGACCGGATAATTATAGAATATATACCCTTGGAGAATTAATGCCTATGGGGTTTGGACCGGATAAAATATGATTGAGAGTCGGATAAGGAGGCATATATGGTTGATTATACAGAAGGAAGCGGCAAGCAATACCATACGGGAGTTGGTCCGGAGGATATAGGACAATATGTTATCCTTCCCGGGGATCCAAAGCGATGTGCTAAGATTGCGGAGCATTTTGACAACCCGGTGTTGGTGGCAGACAGTAGAGAATATGTTACTTATACCGGCACTTTGGATGGTGTTAAGGTAAGTGTTACTTCAACCGGAATTGGCGGACCATCTGCGGCCATTGCTTTAGAAGAACTTGCCAAATGTGGTGCCCATACTTTTATAAGAGTGGGAACCTGTGGTGGTATGCAGACTGAGGTTTGCGGCGGAGATGTGGTGATTGCCAGTGGTGCAGTGCGTATGGAGGGTACTTCCAAGGAATATGCCCCTATTGAATATCCGGCGGTTTCTGATATTGAAGTTACCAATGCATTAATTAAGGCTGCTAAGGAAATAGGAGTCAGGAGCCATGTTGGAGTAGTTCAGTGTAAGGACAGTTTTTTTGGACAGCACGAACCGGAGGTTATGCCGGTAAGCTATGAACTAGAGAACAAATGGCAGGCGTGGCTTAGAATGGGGTGTCTTGCTTCTGAGATGGAGTCGGCGGCTTTGTTTATTGCAGGTAGTTTTTTGAGAGTGAGGGTAGGGTCGTGTTTTTTGGTTGTAGCTAATCAGGAGAGGGCCAAGGCGGGACTTCCTAATGAGCAGGTTCACGACACAGAATTAGCCATAAGAACGGCGGTTGAAGCCCTAAAAATACTGATTCACGAATAGAGGTGTCTTACAATGATAGAAGATAATAATATGTCGTCACAGGAATTGCTGGAGCAGATTTTTTACTATATGAATTGTCTTGTAGAAGAAAGAGATTTCCATAAATCCCTTCTTCTTATGACTGAGCTTGGCAAAGTTATGGTTGATTCGGAGAGAGCTTCTTTTTGGTATATAGACGAAAGGACGGATATGTACAAAACTCTCGTGGCTATTGATGCTGAACCCCTGGAAGTACCAAGGGGACGAGGCATTGTAGGTGTAGCTATAGAGGAAAATACACCGGTTATATCCAATGAACCATATCTGGATGACAGGTTTTTTGCGGAGACGGACTGGGTTACCGGATATACAACTCATTCCATTCTGTGTGTTCCGGTTATTAATGATGAGGGGCGCGTTATTGGTGCCTACGAAGCTATTAATAAACAGGGAAATGATGGTAAATTTGATGAACAGGATATAAACAGACTGGCTCTTGCGGCTGCATATTGCGGTAAAACCCTTGAAGCTCAGATTCTTTTGGAGGAAAATGTAATAGATGCACTTACCGGACTTAAGAACAGAAAAGGCTTTTATGATGCATATGATAATATGAAAGAAACGGATGCCAGTATAATTTTATGTGATATTGACTTTTTTAAAAAGGTCAATGATACCTACGGACATAATGTAGGTGATTTGGTGCTGGTTCATATTGCTGATTTGATGAAAAAAGGAATACACGAACAGCTTGGAGACAAATCGGAAGTCTTCAGATGGGGTGGCGAGGAATTTATTATTCTTATGCCGGGAACAGGCATTGAAAAAGCAGCGGATTTTGCAGAAAAACTTCGCAAAAAAGTACAGTACACAGATTGCTACATTGAAAATAATATGATTAATCTGACAATGTCCTTTGGGGTGTCATCAACTAAGGCTCACAGTGTTCTAGCTGATGATATCAAAGAGGCAGATGATTATTTATATGCAGCTAAGAAGCGTGGACGCAACAAAGTTGTATGTAGTGTAGACTAATACAGGTGGTGAAATACATATGAGCGATAAATATATTTTTATCAGTTACAGCTCAAAAGATAATGAATATGTCAATCTGGTGACGGATGCCCTTAAAGCATCAGGAATATCATACTGGAAAGCTCCTGATATGATTTCCGCCGGTTCAAATTATGCCAAAGAAATACCTAAAGCCATAGCGGATTGCTCGGTATTTCTTCTTATGCTGTCCCAAACTGCCCAGGAGTCTATGTGGGTAGAGAAAGAAATTGATAAAGCCATATGCTCCAGAAAAACAATTCTCCCAATCAGAATTGACAATTGTGAGCTCAATGATTTGTTTAAGTTTTATCTTAATAATGTTCAGATGTATCAGGCGGATGTTGCTGGTGGATGTATTAAAGATTTGAGTCAGATTATTGGCAGAATTAAGGATTTATTGGAGCATCATTCAAAAAGCCCGGTTGTACAGGCTAAGGAGGGTCCGGAACCTGGACATGCAGAGATAATTAGCCAGAATGTGTCTGTGACGGAGGATGATGATAAGAAAAATAAAAGAAATCTTCATAAAAGACATAATGCACTAAGAATGAACAAAATTCCGGTGGAGTGCGAGTTTTGTGGCGGAGACATAGATAAGAGCCCTAAGGGTGAATATATTTGCGTCGCTTGTGGCAAGGAAAATTTCGATGATTTTAATAAAATTCGTAATTACATACAAAAATACGGACCGGCACCTGCAATTGTTGTGTCCCGAAATACGGGTGTGCCAATGTCAACTATTGAATATTTCAGGGCTAACGGAGATGTTAAAGATATAAGAAACAACAGACCTACCAATCTATGGTAATGGAGTGCCTATGGATAAGATTATTTGGATACTGGAAGAGAAAAGAGACAGAATGCTGGATATCCAGCGTAAGATTAATTCTTATGGTGGAATGAAGGCTATGTGTATGCTTACAGTTAAAGCAATGAAAAATACCATAGTAGAGAGGATTGACAGAGGTGGAAGTACCAGAAGCAATCCCTCTCTTATTTTGATGGACTATGATTCCGTAAGTGAATATGAAGATGCATTAAATCTGTTGAAATCTCATCCCAAACTAGCCGGAGTTCCAGTATTTCTTATGGTGGACAATGCAGATAGCGACTCTAATCAAAAATTTTATTTTCTTGGTGCAATGGTAGTTTTGGGAAAAGAATTGGACAATAGTGATATTGTCAGAATTGAACGTGCGGCATGGCAGTACGAAATTACCAAAAGCTACGAATATGTTGTTCAAAAGCAGATAACGGAATTGGAAACGGCCAAAAAGATTAAAAAGCTTAATGACCAGCTTTCCGCCAGAAATGAGTTTTTGCATACTATTTTTGGGAAATATTTTTCTGATGAATTTATAGAAATTCTTCTTGATAAACAGGAAACGGAGCTCCTTGGAGGGGACAGAAGGCATATAGCGGTACTTTTATCGGATTTGCGAGGCTTTTCGAGTATTGCAGAGGAAATCAGCGGAGAGAATATGACTGCTCTTCTCAACTGTTTTTTTGGCGCGATGATGGAGGGCATTAATCGTTATCATGGAACGGTAATAGAATACATGGGGGATGGTGTTCTGGCTGTATTTGGAGCACCGGTTAAAGATGAAAATTATTGTGAAAATGCTGTGGCTGCCGGCATTACTATGCAAAAGTCAATGGCCAAGGTTAATGCCTATTGCAGGCAGATGGGTTATCCTAAACTGAATTTGGGTGTGGCAATTCATTGTGGTGAGGGCTTTGTAGGTAATGTAGGAACAGAAGAAATGATGCGTTATAATGTAATAGGCAGCGTAGTTAATGCCTGTTCGAGAATCGAGGGTTGCAGTCTCGGCGGACAGGTATTGGTATCAAAAGAACTGGTGAAAAGACTTAAGGTGCCGGTTAAAATCAAGGAACGCTCCAGAATTTTTGCAAAGGGAATAAAAATACCTATTGAAATATGTCAGGTGGAAGGAATTAGTGGCAATTACAATTGTTTTTTGGACAGAGCTAATCCGCCTAAGAAATATAAGGTTAAAGAAACTATTTACGTAATGATACATAAAATCCATAACAAGGTTGTGGATAAATATGGGCATAAGACACAGATGCTTCTTTTGTCCCATAACGAGCTAATTTTAAAGCAACCCAAATCCGGACCAAAGTTCTACGATACGGATTTGTATTCCGATGTGGAAATTATTGGAGATAAATTTACTGGAGCTTATTGTAAAATAATTAAGGTTAACGATGATGATGTAACGCTTTTTGTTACAAGAAAAAGTCAGGAATACATTGATTTTTATGGCCGTATTATTCGTAATATCGTTAACAAGGAGGAGAGCATGATTAATAGCATTGATGTTGAAAAGCTTCGTAAAGAATTAATAATTAAAAAGGTCAATCCTGAAATGCTGACAGAAGAGCCAGAAGAAAAAATGATTCTGGAGTGGGCGCCTGAAGGCGAGGATATAAAGGTGCGTTTTCACAGCGAGAACAGACATATCCGCGCGTTGGAATTTGTGGACTATCTTCTTGGCGAATACGGAATGGTCAAGGGCAATGAGAAGGATGCCGGAGGAATTATTTCTCATATTCTGTTATCAGTTTTAATGTCAGAAATTGATGAAGAGGATATTGGAAGATTTTTTGAACGTTTAACATGGATGTATTTTGATAAATGCGACTGGATTTTTGCTGACGAATACGTCAAAGCAAATATGGAGGATATTAAAAATCTGCCACAGTACGTTAAGAAACCGGTTACATGGGCATTTGTTAAGACAATGGATATTGCCACCTACGGAACTAAATTCTTCCTACGCTCCCTTGAAAATGAAAGTGATGTAGAATTAATGGCATCCGAGGATTTGTATATTATGATTGGATGCCGAGGCGAGATATATAATATCAGCAGGGATAAATTTATGCGAACCTATGAGATAACAGATGAAGACTTTGATGTGTACGAAAAGCTTCCTGAATATATGCCGGAGGTTCGCCTGTGCGATGAGGACACATACATAAGTCTTGATGACAAAGCTAAGCTCTGTTATCCAAAGAGCGGACGGGCAATCTATGCAAAACCTCTTACCTGCCGCACCAAAGTATTTAGCAAGGAAAATCAGGGTGAGTATTTTGTAGGTAAGGCGGGGGATTATCTGGCGTTACGTTTGGATGATTTGGAAGATATGTATATCATTCAGAAGGAAATTTTTGAAGAAACTTATATGGAACAAAGCTAAATATATTTATATGATTAAATAGTATTATTCAAATATAAATTTCTACTATACAGTCCTCGTAGTGCTTCCATATTTCCTTCAAAGACAACACGAAACATATAGTCGTTGGTTAATCCAAATTCGGTGAGAAATCAAGATAAATTAAATTTGTATAAATGATATAAAATGAGATAATAAATTTTAGATTATTAAATTTTTTTGATGTGTTACCGATATATAAAATAAGGTGTAGTATTTAACAAATTTGTCTAATAATTTACTAAATTAAAGAAAAATTATAAGTTTAATAAATAAAATTGTATGAAAAGATGAAGTATGACAGTAATATGATATTTTTTGAATAAGATATCGATTTGTATAGGATGGATTTATGATGAAGAAATACGATAATATTGAATTAACGGTTGTTATTCCTGTTTTAAATGGAAAAAAATATATAGAAGAATGTATAAATAGTGTAATTGTCCAGAATAGGGATGATATTGAAATAATTGTTGTAGATGCAGGATCTACAGATGGAACATTGGATATTATATTGAAGTATGTACAAGAAAACAAAAATATTAAAATTGCACACTCACCTAAAAAAAGTTATGGTGCACAAGTGAATCTTGGTATTGATATTGCAAAGGGAAGGTATCTTGCTATATTAGAAGCAGATGATATTTTACCCCCAAATGCCTATTTGAATTTAATAAAAAAAATTAAAGAGACAGGTGCAGATGTAGTTAAAGGGAATTATTGTAAATTAATAACGGATCATACAGGAAATAATATTTTGTGCCCTACGTATTTGTTTGAAAATTCGCCTGAATTATATGGAAAAGCCATAAATGCTAAAAAGATAACTAATATTTTAAGAATAGATAGATATTTATGGACTGGTATATATGATTTAGAATTTTTAAGAAATAAGAAAATTCGGTTAAATGAAACGTTAGGAGCAGCTTTTCAAGACCAAAGTTTTTTGTTTAAGACACTTATTTTAGCAGATAAAGTAATTTATATAAAAGATATCACGTATTATTACAGAAAAGATAATGAACTTTCTTCTGTTTATAATCCCAATGGGCTTAAATATATAGCTGATGAATATGAGCTAATTAGAGATTTTTTAGAAACATTACATAAAGATGAAAAACATATTTATATGCCAATGTTTTATCTAACGATGATGGATATTATTAGAACTAGATGTTTGTTAATGGGATTATCAAAAGAACCTAGAAATATTGATGGTGCTGTTATCGAACGATTGATTAAACTATTAAACGAGGGTAAGTGTAATGGACAAATTGGTAGAGATTGTAGATTTCAGAAAGATTTATATGAAGTAAGTCTGTTTGTTAATGCACCAATGCAATACATTAAATATACTCATGATGAGATTATTGCCGAAAAAGATGATGTAGACTTTTTCTTTGAAGAACTGAAAAAATATAAACGTGCAATTGTATGGGGATATGGAAAAACCGGATGTACTCTTAAAATGTTGGCTGCCAGAAGAGAAGTAGATATAGAAATAATATGGACTGATGGGAATAGTGACGTTGTTGCAGATAATGAAGGAATAAAGAACGCGCATGAAGTTGCCAGACAATATGGGAATGATGGTTTATATATTATATGCGCACAGGATTGTCGATATGAAATTAGGGAAATTCTTCATGAAAACTATGGTGTGGAATATAAAAATATTATATTTTACACACTTGGTACGAGCCCTAATTTACTGGTTATGTAAAGGAGTGTAAATATGCTTGAAAAATGCACAAAGGAAAATTTTGAAGAAAAATCTGTTGGTAAATATATTCTTGTGATAGGAGCAGGAAAAATAGGAACAGATTTTATTAAAGAGTATGGGAATCGCTTTGATGATAGAATGTTTTTCTTTGATAATAATTACGAGAAGCAAAGAGGTGGTATATTAGTAGAAGAAAAGCAAATTGAGGTTTTTCCAATAATGTCTATTAATGACTATGATTCTGATAGTTCAGTAATTGTTATTGCAAATAGATATTATTCAGAATTGTACAAGCAGATGAAAGAAATTGGTTGTATAGACAGAAGTATTTTCGTATATCCTTTTATAAAATCACGTAAAGAACAAATTGAAGATCAGGTAAAACAGTGTTTGTCTGATTATTACTATTATAATCATTTTGATTTGTCGAAAAGAAATGAATTTATAGATAAAGAATATGAACATTACAAAAATAAAGGAGGAATGGTTCTGCCATATCTTCCGCTTTATTTAACAACAAGATGTACACTAAATTGTGATAAATGTAACAACTTGATGCCTTATTTTAAAGAAAAAAAATCAAATTGTGATATTTCTTTTGAGTTTTTTGAAAAAAGTTTATCAAGGATATTAAATTGTGTACAGGAGTTGATTTTTTGTGAGTTAGTAGGTGGAGAACCTTTTTTATATTCCGATTTAGAAAGAATACTTAATTTTGTGGGAAGCCAAAGTAAAATAAGACAAATTGTAATAGTAACGAATGGCACAGTAATTCCAAATGAAAATATCTTAAGACTTTTAAAAAAATACAATGTATTAGTTCGAATTAGCGATTACGGATTGTTTGAAAAAATAGCAAAATTGGTTGCTGAGTTAGAAAAATATGATATTAATGTTCGCATTCTTCAAGATATGAAATGGAACGACCCTGGTGATATATCGAAAAGAAATAGAACGTTGGATGAACGTTTTTTCCAATACAATAAATGTATTTTTTCTCTTCGATGCAAATATTTAACAGGAAATAAATTATTTACCTGTGCACGTATTGCAAGTTTGGATATGCTTGGAATTTATAATGGTGATGATGATATTCTTTTAATAGACGATACATTAACAGAAGAAAAACTTATGGATTTTTATTTGAACGAGAATGGAAGTGGATGCGATTATTGTGATTTGTGTACTATTGATTCGGGCGAAGAAATTCCTGCGGCCATTCAGCGAGGAGATTGGCAAATAAAACATTCTAATTACACGATAATTAGAAATGACCATTTGGAAAGGTTGAAAAAAAAGTAGTATGGGTAAACGATTAGATAACCTTAAACAATTAATACTAGGTTATAAAAGAATTATTATATATGGGGCTGGAACAAATGCACATCCAATTTTGTCATGGTTACAAGAATCAGAAGAGTTTTCTGACATAAAGATAAATATTGCTGTAACTAAACCTAAAATAAATGAAGAATTTCGTGGGTATAAAGTTTATAAGATAGATGAGTTGGTTCTTGAAAAGAATTCAGCTTTAGTAATTGTTGCTGTATTTAAGGATTATGAAAAGGACATTGATGGAAATCTTTTAGAACTTGGATTTACTAACATTGTTCACATTGAAGAGTGGTTTGTGGATGAAGCATTTTATGAACCGATTAAGAATGAACCAATAAATGAGAAAAAAGTATTAGTTGAGAATTTTCATGGGTTAGGCTATGGGGATAGTCCCAAATACATAGTTGATGAACTAATTAGACAAAGAAATGACTTAGATATAGTTTGGATTGTGAAACAAGGAATTGAATGCGATTTTCCTGAAGGAGTAAGAGCAGTTAGAATTTATTCTAAGCAATTTTATTATGAAGTTTATACCGCGAAAGTTTGGATTTCAAATGTTAGGAAATATCAAAGTGTAAAGAAGAGAATAGGACAGTTTTACATTCAAACATGGCATGGTTTTCCGTTAAAAAAAATAGAAAAGGATGCTGAGGAAATTTCGAATGGAATATCTGCGCCATACTTTGATGCGGGCAAGAAAGATTCCGAAATGATAGATGTATTATTGTCTAATGCATCTTTTTTAACTAGAATATTCAAAAAAACTTTTTGGTACAATGGTAAGATTATAGAGTGTGGAACGCCAAGAAATGATATTTTCTTTAAAAATGATATATCGATTACGCATAAATTGAAAAAATATTTTAATCTAACAGAGAATAAGAAAATAATTCTTTATGCACCAACATTTAGAAATAATTATAAAGAAAATCCAATAGATGTTGATATGGATAGTGTTGTATCGATGTGTGAAAAAAAGTTTGGTGGAGAATGGGTTGGACTTGTTAGAATGCATCCTAACATTGCAAAAAAAGAAACTTTATTTACATATACAGATAAAGTCATTAATGCCACCTGGTATCCAGATATAATGGAATTGTTATATTCTTCTGATGTCGTAATTACAGATTATTCAAGTGTTATGTTTGATTTTATGATTACTAAACGACCAGTTTTTTTATATGCAAAAGATCGTGATAGGTATGTAAATGCAGATAGAGGATTTTATTTTGAATATGATAGTTTACCATTTTCGATATCTGCCACAAAAGCACAATTGGTGTCTTCTATTGAAAATTATGACGAAGAAATATATCGTGATAAACTTAGCAAATTTATGCGACATATCGGTTTTTGCGATAGGGGAACAGCATCACTTAAAACGATAGAAATGATAAACGAAGTTATATAAGAGGAAGTTTGTTTTAATGAGACTTAATGAAAAAATATTTTTTGAAGCAATGGCATTTGTTGATGAACGATTTGCATATGGGTCGTGCATGGATAAAAATATGTTATGTAAAATTGATTCATATTCTGGCGAATGTGAGTTTGTTTCTGTGTTCCCAGATGAAAATTTGAAATCTGAACGATTGCATATGAAAGCAATAACAGTAGGAAATAATATAATATTTTCTCCGGCTAACGCTCGAAATATTTGTATATATAATTACACTGAAAATACATTTGATAATATTTCGGTGTTGGAAGATTCGGAAAATAGTATGAACTATAAGTCGTCATTAAAGTATGCGGAAATAGTTCAATATGGAGATACAATCTATGTATTTCCGGCTTCAGCCAATGAAATAATAAAACTCAATAAAAATAATCGTTCAATTGAAAAGATTTCATTAATGTATGAAAACAAGTATTTGTTTAGAAAAGATGGATTGCTTAGGGGCGATAAATTGTTTCTTCCTTCATCAAATTCTAATGCAGTATTGGTGTTTGATTTTAAGTCAGATAATGTTAATGTGGTAGGTGTAGGAGAAAATAATAACGGCTCATGGAGTATATGTGATGATGGAAATGAACTTTGGATTATTCCGTATGCACCGGGGAATGTTATTAAATGGAATCCTGAAACAAATATGGTGTCTGAATTTGGCGATTTTCCATCAGGTTTTACTTATATGGAAAAAATGTTTATCAAGGGAATATATGATGATGAAAAGATATTCGCAATACCAAGCGGAGCTAATATGACTGTTTCAATTAATATTAAGACAGGAACAATGGAAATGATAGAAAAATATGAAGAAAAAGGAATGTTTGCTTACTTGGGTACATATGGTAAAGAATTACTTTTGATGAAATGTCCGTCTTGGAAAAATTGGGTAAGGTATGAAAATAATGATATGCTTTTATGGGATGATAAAAATAAAAGTATGGTTAATGTTAGACCTTATACACTCATAAATAAAGGCGCCTATGTATATAATTGTCTGCATGATGCAAATATGGTTATAAAGGAACAGGAAATAAAACTAGAAGATTTTCTTGAATGTGTAGCGAGTTATACATAATTGTGAAAATACGCGATTACAAAAGGAGAGATTAATAATGAAAGCATTAATATTGGCTGCGGGAATAGGATCTAGATTATCACCATTAACAGATAATTGTCCTAAATCATTGATAGAAGTGAATGGTAAAGCTATCCTTGTTAAACAAATCGAAAATCTATATGAAAACAATGTAAAAGATATTACTATAATTTCGGGGTTTAAGGCGGAATATCTTGAAGAGAAAATTAAGACACAGTATCCAGATGTTAATATAATATGTAGTAAAGACTATTTAATTACTAATAATATGTATTCTGCATATTTAGCTAAGAATGTTTTGCTTGGTGATGCTTTTTTGATGATGAATGCTGATGTTTTTTTTGATGCATCGGTTATACATACATTATTAAATTTTAATGCTGAAGATGCAATTGTTACTGATATTGGAACGTATTTTGAAGAATCTATGAAAGTTGTAGAGCGTAATGGTAGACTTGTTAAAATATCTAAAGCTATTCCGGAGAATGAAGCTTTAGGAGTATCGATAGATGTGTACAAATTTTCGAAAAATGGTGCGAGAAAGTTTTTTGAAAAATGTACCCAATATATTGAAGAGAAAAAAGAAATGAAACTCTGGAGTGAAGTAGCGTTGAATGACATTTTGTCAGAAGTTGTTTTTAAAGCGTGTCCGTTGAACGGAAGATGGCTTGAAATAGATAATCATGAAGATCTTGAAAATGCAAGAAAACTATTCAGCATATAAAATATAAAGGTGAAATTTTAAATGACAGATATGTTAGGTAATAAAATTGATGTGTTAAAGAGTAAAAAATTGTTTCTTATCGATATGGATGGTACTATTTATCGGGAAAACACATTGTTTGAGGGTGTGTGTTGTTTTCTTGAACAGGTAAAAAAACAAGGGGGTAAATATATTTTCCTGTCAAATAATTCATCTAAGTCTATTGATGAGTATGCGGTTAAATTGCAAAAAATGGGGATTGATGCAACTTATAATGATTTTTACATTTCATCGCAAGCAACTGTAGAGTATTTAAAAAGTAATTTTAATGGAAAAAAAGTTTATTGTCAGGGAACTAAATCACTTGTGAAAGTATTAAAAGATAGCGGGATAGAAGTTGTCGAAGATGTTTGTGATGATATTGATGTTGTTCTTGTTGGAAATGATACGGAGTTAACTTTTGATAAACTGAGAAATACATGTGAGTTGTTGTGTAGAACGGTTGCATTTATTGCAACTAATCCTGATGTGGTGTGTCCAGTTGGGTTTGGCTATGTTCCAGATTGTGGTTCAATATGCGATATGATTACTAATGCTACGGGGAAAAAGCCATACTATATTGGTAAACCAGAACCGTTTATGATAAATGCGGTTATGGATAAATATAGTTGTTCAAAAGATGAAACTGTAATTATAGGAGATCGCCTGTATACAGATATTGCTTCTGGTTCTAATGCGGGTATTACAACTATATGCGTACTTACAGGCGATACAACAATGGAAGATATCGGTATAAGTGATTTAAAACCTGATTACGTAGTAAAAGATATTAAAGAATTGGCAAATGCATTTACATAATTAACTAAAAATAGAGGGTTCATATGAATAAGATAAAGAAAAAAGAAATGATAAAGTTGATAGAGTCTTTGACAGATGTAAATGAAGCTATTGCTATCAATAAATGCCTTGATTTTAATAATGTGATTTGTGCTTTAACTGAATGTCAACAGGCAGCAATTTCAATTGGTAATTGTATAGAATCCTATTATAGTGAATATGGTGATATAGTAAATATATTGGAATCGTACTGTGAAGATGTTTATAATCTTAGTATAAAAATACAAAATGAATTTGAAAGGCCGAAGTATACTAAAAAAATTCGAAAAAAATTAACAGATGTAAAAAATAAAATTTATTATCTTTTGCCAGAAGAAAAAAAAGAGATAGTTTTTTTGCCGTATAAAGCATCTATGTGGGATAGCTTAGAGAGTGTTTGGAAAAAGAGTAGTGTAGATGAGTCTTGTAATACTTATGTAATACCTATTCCGTATTTTGATAAAAACCCCGACGGAACTCTTGGTGAAATGCATTACGAGGGAAATGAGTATCCTGATTATGTTTCAATTACATCATATGAGGAATATGATATAGCAGAGAGACGTCCGGATGAAATCTATATACATAATCCGTATGATGGTTATAATAAGATTACAACAGTATCACCTGAGTTTTATTCAAAGGAATTGAGAAAACATACGGATATGCTTGTCTATATACCGTATTTTGTTGCTTATAATAGTAATGTAGAAAAACATTTTTGTACACTGCCGGGTGTAATTTATTCTCATAAAGTAATTGTGCAGTCTGAAAAAGCGAGAGATATTTATATTGATGAAATACATAGATTTGAGTCAGAATTTAATTGCAAAAATGCTTTTGGTAATGTGGAAGAGAAAATAATTGCCGGAGGAAGCCCTAAATATGATAAAGTAATGGAAGCAAAGAGAGAAGATTTTGTGCTTCCAGAAAGTTGGACTAAATTAATCTATGCTGCTGATGGGAACAAGAAGAAAGTTGTTTTATATAATACTACCATAAAAGCAATGCTTATGAATCCTGAGAAAATGATGAAAAAGATAGAAGACGTTTTTGAAAAATTCAAGTCGAATACTGAAGTTACGCTTGTTTGGAGACCGCATCCGTTGCTTAAAGCGTCACTAAAATCTATGCGTGATGATTATGTGAAACAATATGAAATGATAGAAAAAAAGTATGTAGCAGATGGATGGGGTATATATGATGATAGTTCGGATATGTATAGAGCTATTGTGTGGTCTGATGCTTATTACGGCGATGGTGGCAGCGTTGCAGAAATATACAAAAAAACAGGGAAACCGATTATGTTGCAAAATGTTGATGTGTGAAGATTGGTTTTTGATAAATTAAGAGGCGAATTATAATGGAGTATGCAATTTTTGGAGCGAGAAGTATAGCGTTGGGAATATTAAGAGCTATGGAAGAATTGTATTCAGAACATAAGATGACGGCTTTTTTAGTAAGCAGAAAAGAAGATAATTTATCAATATTATCAGGATACCCTGTTATACAGATTGATGAATTTTCTCAAAAGGATATTACAATCTTAATTGCGACACCTGAAAATTATCATTTAGAAATAACTCGAAAACTTAATGAAAAAGGATTCAAGAAATATGTATGTTTAGATTCTCATAAAGAACAGAAATTAATGGAGAAATATTATAAAAGCATAAATTTATTCGCTCCTTTATCAGAACTGAACGGTGGTGATGAAAAACCATTAATTAATATTTATATAGTTAAATTTCATAAAGATAAAGAAGTAAAAAATATATTTGAAAATACGCGATGGGCTATTCCTATACAAGTGGGAACTAAATTGACAACAAAAAGAATTGCAAAAATAAATGATGCTTCAGGTATAAATATTTCTGATAGAAATGGTAATTATTGTGAACTTACGGCGTTGTATTGGATTTGGAAAAATAAAATTAATTCTAGTGAATATATTGGAAATTTTCATTATAGAAGATTTCTTGATATAAGCGAAGAAGATATGGCGAAGCTGAAATATAATGATGTGGATGTAGTTCTTCCGTATCCAATGATTTATGAACCTGATGTTTTGGTTCATTATACTAATTATATATTAGAAAAAGATTGGAATACTATGTTAGATGCTATTAAGGAATTAGAGCCGGAATATTATGATGTTGCTTTGAGTATTACTAAACAGCCATATATGTATAATTACAATATGTTTGTAATGAAAAATACAGTTTTGAATAAATATTGTAATTGGTTGTTTCCGATATTAGATTATGTTTATGAAAAAAGCTGCCCAGCCGGGAAAGAACGAAATGACAGATATATTGGTTATATTGGAGAAAATCTATTAACGATATATTTTTTGTGTAATAAAGATAAATTAAAAATTAAGCATGCAAAACGAATAATGCTAACATAGGAGAAAAGGTGATAAAGATGGATTTTAAACTTACCGCATCTATGATGTGCGCCAACTACGGCAACCTTGAAAAAGAAGTAAGAGATTTAGAGGCAGGTGGAATCGATTCCTTCCATATCGACATTATGGACGGACGATATGTGCCTAATTTTGCCATGTCTCTTAATGATATGAAATACATAGCTTCGGCAACTAAAAAGCCATTGGATGTACATCTTATGATTGAACATCCAAGCAATCATATTGATATTTTTCTTAAAAATTTAAGAAAGGGAGATACTGTATACATTCATCCGGAGGCGGAATACCATCCTTCCACAACTCTTCAGAAAATCATTAATGCAGGAATGATTCCGGGAATTGCCATTAATCCGGGGACATCTGTTGAAACGGTTATGGAGATGCTTCGTATTGTCAAAAGAGTTCTTGTAATGTCTGTTAATCCCGGTAATGCGGGACAGATGTATTTGCCATATGTAGGAACCAAGATTGACAAGTTATTATCCCTTAGAGAAGAAATGGATTTTGAACTTCATTGGGATGGTGCTTGTAGTGCTGATAAAATCCTTAAATATGCACCAAAGGGAATGGATGGATTTGTTTTGGGAACAACACTTTTGTTTGGCAAGGAAAAATCTTATGGTGAAATACTAAAAGATGTTCGTGAGTTAAATTTGTAAGAAATTAGTCCAGAGGTCCCATTTATGAAAACTACAGAATTTCTGACAATTAAAAGAGTGGTAGCTATGGCGCCGTACGAGCGTCCATGGTCCAACGTTGAATTGGTTAAAGATTGTGGTCTTATTCCATATCTTTTATATAAAAATCATAAATGTGATGTGTCTATGGTTGGAGCTTGTGGAGGAGAGTATCCTTACGCTAAGCTGGTGGAAGGGATGAAACTGGAATTTCTTCCGGATGGCAAAGCTATGACCAAGGTTCAATACATTATTGAACATGGCAAGGAGATTGACTGCCTGATTTTAAGAGGATGTTATTCTACGAATTTTGGCGTTGCTTATGCATACAAAACAATTAATCCCACGGGGGTTATTTATGTGGGGTTAGATGCCAACAGCGAATGGATGGACAGAATTATTTGGGATGATCCGGATTTCGTTGAATTTATGAATAACTGTGATTACATAGCCACCTCTTGTACAGCAATGAGGGATTTTCTTAACAAAAAATGGCCATGGCAGATTCATTGTATTCCTAATGGATATTATGATTTGTTTTCTGAACAGGAAAAGACCATCCAATTGCCTGATAAGGAGAAGGTGATTCTTACGGTAGGCAGACTGGGAACGGTGCAGAAGGCTACGGATGTGTTATTGGAGGCTTTTGCAAGAGTTGCGCCACAGATTCCGGAATGGAAGCTTAGACTTGTGGGTTCCATAGAAAAGGAATTCGAAAAATACATCAGTGCTTATTACGAATTACATCCCGAATTAAGAGACAGGGTAATTTTTACGGGACCAATTGAAGAACGTAATGTTTTGAAACAAGAATATGAACGAGCGAGCATATTTGCACTTCCTTCAACAATGGAGGGTGGAACTCCTAATGTGGTGGCTGAGGCGCTTTGGTCGGGCTTAGTTCTTGCAGTTACCAGATTTGATGCTTACGAGGACGCTATAGGCAATGGCAGTTGTGGAAAGTCTGCTGATATTGGTGATGTGGAAGGCTATGCTAAGGTGCTTTTGGAATTGTGTATGGATAGTGAACTTGTAACTAAGTCACAAAATGCATTAAAGCATGGGCGCGAGTTCTATGATATGGAGAAAATAGTGGGAGGTTTGTATGAACAGCTTTGCGTTAAAAGATAATCGTTTTGTATATATCGATGAATCAGGCGAGAAGATTTTGCTGGATTTCAATAAATATATGGAAAACTACAGCAGAGTTCCCTTTCACAATATTAATGGTGGCCCTTCTTTGCCAGGATATATTATGGATTTGCAAATCTGGCATAGGGCTCTGGATATAGACGAAAAAAACTGGCATATGTACTATATGCTTATAGATGTGCTTTTGACAGCCCATCATGTTAAAAGTTCTGAACCTAAAAAGATTTTGGTTATAGGATGTCAGGATGGAATAATGTGCTATCATCTGGGCGTGCTTCTTGGAAGACTACATCCGGATTCTCTTATGTATTGTATATCCAATACGATTGGAAATAATAGTGAAAGTGTATGGCTGGATTGCATATCTATGATTGAAAAACTTCCACAGCTGGCTTTTGCCGCCACGGATTACTATGATACCAATCTTAAGGATAATAATTTTGATATTGTCATTGTTAATGGAAATATTCAGATTGATAATCCGGTGGAGGCGTTGAAGGAAGGCTACAGAGTGCTTAAAAATGGAGGGCAGATGATTTCTTTTTCAAAAGAACAGCCGGTTCTTTCGGATACTTTTAAACAATTGTTTGATGAATATGATGAATACAGTTTGGATATGGACGGGAATGTTCTGGCAGTTGAGAAAAAATAAAAGGTGTCGAATTGTGACACCTTTTTCGTGTTTTTATTTTAGCTATTAGATTTCTCAGCCAACGCCTGTCGCAGACGGGCGATTTCGGCATCTTTCTCTGAAATTTCAATATCTTTGGCATCGAGCGCAGCGTCTTTGGCTTCAATTTCAGTCTCCAAATGCTTAATTTTGTTATTTACATAGTTCTGATAGGCGATGGCTTCTTCTCTTGCGCGACACATATCTCGGACTGTCTCTTCTGAGTTGTACTTATAGACTTCTTCAACAACTGATTGCATAGCGGCATTGTTTTCTGCATACATCTTCAATTCCTCCCATGTTGTGGATTTGAAAAGTCTTGCCCACTTATCGATTTCATAGAATTGGTCTTCATCGGTGGCAAGGCCTATCTGATTTAATTCTACCACCTTAATTGCAAATTTACTACTATAGATTTCATGATTTTTGATATTTGTCATCATATATGTAGCACAAAATTCGGGATGTTTAGGAAAAAGAGTAAAATCAATAAAGCCAATGTGAATTGCAGAAAGAGCATTGGAATAATCACTCCCTTTGTTTAAGGAGTCAAAGTTTCTGCACAGATAACTGAGGGAACGTTCTGGCCAATTACCTTTGTTGATAAGTTGCATTTCGAGATTTACAATGGTGTTATTGTTGAATTTCACCTTCAAATCCAAAATAAATTCTTTGTCTTCAATAGATTTTCCTGGTTCGATAGGGTTGCAGACCACAATTTCACGAATGTCATCAGGGTTAATGTGTAGCACGGAACATATCAGTCCTCGCAGTGCTTCCATATTTCCTTGAAAGACAACACGAAACATGTAGTCGTTGGTCAATCCAAATTCGATTGGACCACTAGCTGTTTTTAAGTTGTTGATTTTGTTTGCCATAGGCAAATACCTCCTTATTACATTAATGGTGACCACCACATAATAAACTCGCTTTGCTCGGGTG
>CAZNUK010000002.1:7868-54483 GCA_964576255.1 uncultured Butyrivibrio sp. | reverse complement strand
TGGTCTGGTAATAAGGTATCCTCCCACTTTGTGGGTCCCTCCTTATTACATTAATGGTGACCACCACATAATAAACTCGCTTTGCTCGGGTGGTGGTCTGGTAATAAGGTATCCTCCCACTTTGTGGGTCCCTCCTTATTACATTAATCAAAAAGTGATAGATTCCGGCGAATCGCCCTTGAAAATAGAAATTGAATCTATTAGACTTGTTGATAGTTGTAATGATAATACTCATATAGGTAAAAGTCAATGAGGGAAAATATGCAATTATATTGCCAATTTTTCAAACCACATTTATAATGAAGTTGTATTATGTAAAAGTGTAAATAAAATTAATCAGGAGGAATTATTATGGCAAAAAATACCAACATCAATTTAAGGAATCAGGTTATTTATTCAATATATGTGAGAAATCACACCGAAGAGGGTACTTTTAATTCGATTATTCCGGATTTGGATAGAATTAAGGCTCTTGGAACAGATATTATTTGGCTTATGCCAATTCATCCAATAGGAGTTAAGGAGAAGAAGGGAAGTCTTGGATGTCCTTATGCTATTAAGGACTACAGAGCAGTTAATCCGGCTTATGGAACCAGAGAAGAATTTGTTAATCTGGTAGATGAGATTCATAATAGAGGAATGAAGTGTATTATTGACGTTGTATATAATCATACTTCGCCGGATTCTGTGCTTGTGGCAGAACATCCTGAATTTTTCTTTCGCAAGGAGAATGGGGATTTTGGTAATATGGCAGGAGACTGGGGTGATGTAATTGATTTGGATTACAGCAACAAGGAATTGTGGAGATATCAGATTGATACTCTTAAGATGTGGGCAGAAATAGTTGATGGCTTTAGATGTGATGTTGCAGCCAAGCTTCCGGTAGAATTCTGGGTTCAGGCAAGAGAAGAGGTTTCTGAGGTTTGTCCGGGCTGTATCTGGCTTGCAGAAACTGTTCATCCTGGCTTTGTAAAATATTTAAGAGAGCTTAATCTTATCGGAAATAGTGACTCCCAGATGTATGAGGCATTTGATATTGCCTATGATTATGATGTGCGAGATGAAATTGAAGGATATCTTAAGGGGGAAATGCCTCTTAGCAGATTGACCAATATGCTTATTTTGCAGGAAAGCATTTATCCTAAGAACTATGTTAAATTAAGATGCCTTGAAAATCATGACACCCCTAGAGTTTCAAGTTTTATTAAGGGCGAGCAGGAACTTCGTAATTTTACAGCATTTAACTATTTTCAGAAGGGGACACCGCTTGTTCATGCGGGACAGGAGAAGGCAGATAGCAACTGTCCGAGCCTGTTTGAATATGATAAGGTAAATTGGAATACAGGTATTGATTTATCTTCATTAATGAGCAAGCTTTATGAAATCAAAAAGAATCCATTATTTACTGATGGTGCATATAATCTCAAGGCATTTGATGAGCTAGATGCATTAGTGGGAAGCTATGATAAGAATGATTCCAAAATAGTTGGAATATTCTCATTTAGAAACAAGGCCGGCGAGGTTGAAGTTGAGTTGGCAGATGGAGTTTATCGTGATTTGATTTCTGGCAATGATGTTAATGTACAGGATGGTAAGGTTGATATTAGCGTTGCACCTGTGATTTTTGAAGTATAAATCAGAATTTGGAGGATATGTTGTTGACGACAGAGGTTATTGCCAGTGTTTTAATGCCTTTTGTGGGAACCTGCCTCGGAGCCTGCCTTGTATTTTTTATGAAAAAAGACTTTAGTCCCACACTACAGAGAATTTTGTTGGGATTTGCAGCAGGGGTAATGGTGGCGGCTTCTGTGTGGAGCCTTGCTATTCCTGCATTGGAATATTCATCGGATATGGGGAAATTGTCATTTGTTCCTGCGGTTGTGGGAATATGGCTGGGAATTATGTTCCTTCTTTTGTTGGATAAAATTATCCCTCATCTCCATATGAACAGTGATAAGGCAGAGGGTGTCAGAAGCAATCTGCCTAAGTCGGCTATGCTTATGTTGGCGGTTGCCCTTCATAATCTGCCAGAGGGTGTGGCAGTTGGAGTGGTTATTGCCGGAGGAATGACAGAAAATACAGGGCTAAGCCTTGCGGGGGCTATGACTCTTGCTCTGGGAATTGCTATTCAGAATTTTCCGGAAGGGGCAATTATTTCAATGCCTTTAAGAGGAGAGGGGATATCTAAGGGAAAAGCTTTTTTGTGGGGAGCATTGTCGGGTCTTATAGAACCTTTGGCGGCGCTTGGCACAATACTTGTGGCAGGGTTTATAGCGCCATTACTCCCTTGGATGCTGGGATTTGCAGCGGGAGCTATGCTCTATGTAGTTGTGGAGGAATTGATTCCTGAAATGTCTGCAGGAGAGCACTCTAATATTGGTACGATTGCTTTTGCGGCAGGATTTACATTGATGATTGTATTAGATGTAACTTTAGGTTAGGGTTTGAGAGGAGAAAAGTATGAAAATTGCACTTATTTTGTCCGGTGGAACCGGTTTGCGTATGAAGATGGATATTCCAAAGCAGTATGTAAAGGTTAATGGAAAGCCTATATTTATGTATTCTTATGAGACTTTGGCGAGGCATAAGGATATAGATGGCATATGGATTGTGGCTGACAAAACATGGCGTAGTGCAATTGATAAGTGGCTTAAAGAAGCGAGACTTTTCGATAAATTAAGAGGTTTTTCTGAGCCGGGAGCTAACAGACAGATTTCTATTTATAATGGAATTAGAGATATAATGGGATTTGCTTCTAAAGAAGACATGGTGTTGATTCATGATGCTGCACGCCCGTTGTTGTCAGAAACGCTTATTTCACAGTGTTTTAATGCAATTAAAGGCTGCGATGGTGTTATTCCTGTTTTAACTATGAAGGATACGGTATATTTAAGCCATGATGGTAGAAAAATCAATTCGCTTTTGAATAGAAATCAGATATATGCAGGACAAGCACCGGAGTTGTTTGTATTAGGAAAATATTTGGAGGCGAACAAAAGCTTGCTTCCGGATAAAATATATTCGATTAATGGCTCCACAGAGCCGGCAATTATGGCTGGTATGAACATTAATATGATACCGGGAGATGAATATAATTTTAAAATTACAACTCAGAATGATTTGGATAGATTTCAGAATGTGATAGGAGGAAAGCCTTGAAAGCATGGGTTTTACACGGAATAGATGACTTACGATTTGAAGAAATTGAAAAACCTTGTGCTAAAGTGGGAGAGGTACTCGTAAAGGTTGGTGCTGTAGGAGTATGTGGTTCTGATGTTCCGAGAGTATATCAAACAGGAATGTATTCGCATCCCCTTATTCCGGGACATGAATTTTCGGGGCAGGTTGTTAGTGTGGGTACAGATGTAGCTACAGGTCTTATTGGAAAAAGAGTTGGTGTGTTTCCTCTTGTTCCGTGTAGGCAATGCAAACCATGTCGCATTGGGAGTTTTGAGATGTGCAGAAATTACGGGTATCTTGGGTCTAGAAATAATGGTGGATTTGCAGAATATGTAGCGGTACCTGCTGACAATTTGATAGAATTACCGAATAACGTAAGCTTTGAAGTGGCGGCTATGTTAGAGCCTATGGCAGTTGCGGTTCATTCTATCAGAAGGGCTGATGTTGATAGGAATGATTCAATAGGAATTATTGGACTTGGAACTATTGGCTTATTTGTAGCAATGTTCCTGCGTGCGATGGGATATAATAATATTTTGGCGGTTGGTAACAAAGAATTCCAAAAGAATAAGGCTTTAGAAATTGGGATAAGTGAGGATTGTTATTGTGATGCCAAAAATATTGATGTTTCAGAGTGGCTAAAATTCAAAACTTCAGGATATGGTGTGGATGTACTGTTTGAATGTGTTGGTTCTAATGTTACAATTAGCCAGGGCGTAGAAGCAGTCTCGCCTGCTGGTATGCTTGTTTTGGTAGGAAATCCTCATTCTGATATTCAAATGGATAAGAATGTATATTGGAAAATACTTAGAAATCAGTTGACGGTGCTTGGGACATGGAATTCTTCTTTTACAGGGGAAGAGGATGATGATTGGCACTATGTTATGGATATGCTTAAAAATGGTGATGTCAAGCCGGATAAGATGATTACTCATCGTGTGGAAATAAATGAGTTGTCTAAAGGCTTAGAGCTAATGAGGGACAAAAAGGAAGATTACATAAAAGTAATGATTAGTCTTCCGATGAAGGATGATTTAATATGAAAGATACAAAAAAGAAAGATAATTTTAAAACAATTGTAATAAGTTCGATAACTTTATTTGCTATAATCCTATTTATTCTGGTGGTTTGTGTAATGTGCCATAATCGTGGCAACAATAATAATAACCCATCATCTTCTGCGGTTAATCCTAGTGATTACATAAGAGAAGATGAGCATCTTACCATCAATGCTGATGACTGTACTTTGTATGTGGATTCGATTATACAACTTGCCTGTTATTCTAATCCGCCAGAGTATGCCAATGAGGTCAGCTGGAGCAGTAGTGATAATTCAGTGCTTACGGTGACTTTTGATGGAACAGTTACAGCCATAAGTGAAGGTATTGCTGCGGTAACAGTAACTCACGGAGTGTTAACAGATTCTATTATTATTAAAGTTATTGGCGAAGGTGAGACTGTGGATGAGGAATTTCCAGTGTTTGACCCGGCAGCCACAGAGCCTGTCCCTACAATATCCGACACGCCAACAGTGGCGCCTATAAACCCTACCACACAGGGGGGGGCAGAGGTCGATACTGAAACAATACCTGGAGTTACAAGTGGAAATGAGAATTCTGCAACTAAAGCTCCGGATGAGGTTACGCAAGAAGCTACGAGACCGCAGGAAACACCTGAGGAAACCACCTCCGCTAATCAGACCGGACAGGAAACGGAGACCTTGGATACTAAGGATACGATTCTTACCAATTTACCACTTACCAATTTTTCTGTATATCTACAGGATACCTATGTGTTTAAAGAGGACGGGAATTATCTTGGACAGGTTATTGTAACAGAGAATTTTACTCAGATTTATGTTATGACAAGAACAACGAATTTTGATAGTTGTCTAAAGAACTTTTTGCAAACTGTACTTCCAACAGGATATTTAAGAGCCTTTGATAATCTTACTACTGCTAAGAGTGATATGACTTTTTATGTGGATGGATATAAGGTAAGAGCGGTGGCTTCACCTAATGGAGGACATTCTCAGCTTATTATTTATTATGATTAATAAGTTTTTCTTAATAAATACTCTCGTAAAAGCTGGAAGAATATGTTATAATTAACAGATTAAAGTTATTAGGAGATTCTATGGTTAATAAGAGAAAAGTAAGGCTTATGTCCAGAACCGCCATGTATGAAAAACATGAAGGCGACTCGGATTTGCCAAAGGCAGCTTTTTACAAATCGGATTATGTTGCGGTAAATATGTGGTGTACTGCTATTGCGGTTACGGTGGCATATATTCTTATTTTACTTTTGATTGTGGCATGCAATTTTGAATATGCAGTTTCACATCTGACAGATATTAATTATATACTTTTAGCAGTTGTAGTAGGGCTTTCCTATGCGGCTGTAATGGTGGTATATATGCTGGTGTCTTATTTTATATATTCGTACAGATATGTTGAAGCGGAAAACGGAATTAAGATATACCAGAATTGGCTTCATAAGATTTTTCTTATGAACAAAGAAGACCGTAAAAGGAAGGGTGGAACTTCAGAATGATGGAGAAATTACTGATTGCTAAAGATAAACTGAAAAGCATATACTCTAAGGCGGATATATGGATTAAGCATGGGTTGGTTTTTGTACTGGCCTTCTTGTCGTTTTTCATAATTGGAAGGGAAATTGGATATAACAATTTATTGGCGAATCCATTAGTGTGCTTAGCTGTAGCTATTGTGTGTGCACTTTTTCCTATTAATGTTACTGTGGTATTGGCGACGTTGTTTATTATTATTCATCTGCTAAACTTGTCGTTAGAGTTGTCTGTTATTGCCATACTTGTTATTCTGGTGGTGTATCTGTTGTATTTCAGGCTGGCGCCTAAAACAGGTTTTCTGGTTATTCTTACACCACTTCTATTCTGCTTAAACATTCCGTATGCGGTGCCGATTATTGCGGCTCTTACTGTGGGAATTACCGGAATTGTACCTACTATATGCGGAATATTTATATACTATCTGGTGGATTTTGCTGCTAATTATTCTACTATGCTGACCACTTTGGATGCGGATAATGCATTGCAGAATATTAATTTTATTTTCAGTAATATAATTACTAATAAAGAAATGATAGTTGTTATTATATCATTTTCATTAACCATAGGAATGATATATATAATTAAGCGTTTGTCTGTAAATTATTCATGGGCAATTGCAATTATCTCTGGTATGGTTGTGGATGCGTTAATCCAGATAATTACTCTTTCAATCCTTAATGTTGAATATAGTGTTTTGTGGATGATTCTCGGACATATAATTGCAATTTTGATTGGATTTGTTTTGCATCTGTTTATTTTTTCGGTGGATTATTCTTCGACAGAGTATCTGCAGTTTGAAGATGATGATTATTATTACTACGTAAAAGCAATACCTAAAGTGTCCGTTGCTAATAAGAATGTAACGGTTAAGAAAATTAATTCCCATGTGGACAAAGGAATTGTTCATACAGAGAATTTTGATGAGGATATTGAAGACATTGAATTATAACGCGTGAGAACAGGAAGTGTAGCTATGGAGGCAATATTAAACTTTTTTGAAGATTATTTGTCGAATTTTTATATACCCAAAACTATTAAAGTAACTAATATTCTTGAAATAATACTTATGGCAATTCTTATTTATGAATTTATTGCATGGGTTAAGAAGACCAGGGCCTTTACATTGCTGAAGGGTATTGTTGTGCTACTCATTTTCTGGTTATTGGCTTACTTATTTAATTTTACAACGATTTTATGGATTGGCGGTAAGATTATTAACTTTGCATTACTGGCAGTGGTTATTATATTCCAGCCTGAATTAAGAAAAGCCCTCGAACAGTTGGGGCGTCGTAAAATTGTATCTAAGTTTCTGGCTTTTGGTGATAAGAAGGATAAGGGCGAACGATGCAGCGACAAGACTGTTACAGAGCTTGTACGTGCATGTTATGAGCTTGCAAAGACCAAAACGGGGGCTTTAATTGTAATTGAACAAGAGGTTATCTTAGAGGAATATGAGAAAACAGGAATTCCGATAGATGGCACCATATCAAGCCAGCTTTTGATTAATATTTTTGAACATAACACTCCGTTACACGACGGAGCTGTTCTTGTGCGTGGGGATAAGATTACTGCGGCAACATGTTATCTGCCATTATCCGATAATATGGAGCTTAGTAAGGATTTGGGCACGAGGCATAGGGCGGCTGTTGGTATCTCGGAGGTAAGTGATGCTCTTACAATAGTGGTATCTGAAGAAACGGGCAAGGTATCCATTGCCATTGCGGGAGAACTTTTCAGAGATGTTGACCATGATTACCTTAAGAGTAAGCTAACATTCCTCCAGAAAAAGACGATTGACGTAAATAGATACAGATTATGGAAGAAGGGGGCGAAACACGATGAAAAATCCAAGAATGCAAAGGCTTAAGGACATTTTTCTTACTAATATTCATCTCAAGATACTTGCTATTCTTGTAGCAATTGTTGTGTGGATTGTAATTGTTAATGTATCTGACCCTTCACAGCGAGTAACGATAAGTGGAATATCTGTTACATTACAGAATGAAGAGGTGCTTATCGACAAGGGATATATTTATCAGGTGGAATCTGGTGGAAGTATATCCATTGTAGTTAAGGGACCGCAGACTGTTGTGGAGAATTTGAAGGCATCTGATTTCTATGCATATGCTGATTTGAGTGAGAGAACGCCGGAATCGGACACTGCTAAGATATATGTATCATGTACTAATGACGAGATATCGAACAAAATTGATATTGTAAGTCAGAAATCAGAATATGTTCAGTTGGTTATTGATAATAAGGTTGATAAGGATTTACCAATACAGATTGCAATTACCGGTATACCTGAAAGTGGTTATGTGGTGGGAGAATATAGTTCATCTCCTACAACCATTAAGGTTACAGGCGCGGAAAATATTGTGGGACAGATAGCATATGCAGAGATTAGCTATGATGTTGAAAGTATGAATGCGGATGTTTCAGATTCAGTTACACCTGTGTTTTATAATGCGGACGGTAAGGTTATTAAGTCGGATAAGCTTGAACTCAGCAAGTCCGATGTCCAGCTTAAAATAGAGATTCTTCCTACCAAATGGATTAAGGTTAATTATGTGGTATCGGGAGAACCGGCGGAAGGATATTCTTTGAGCGGATATACGGAGAATCTTACTTCTATCAATGTTGCTGCCAGAAAGGATCAGCTTGCTAATTATTCGGCTATTGATATTCCATCGGGAGTAGTGGACATAACCGGTGCCACTTCAGATGGAAAGATTGCAGTAAGTCTTGCTCCTTATCTGCCGTCGGGTTTTAAGATTGTGTCTTCAATGACAGTGCTTGAGGTACTGACCACTATTGAAAAAATATCAGACGTAATAATTAATATTCCGGTGGAGGATATAAGTATTACGGGACTTGGCAAGGATTATCTGTATGAGATTACAACAGTTGATTCTGAAAGTGTGCTTGAAGTGGGAGTTAAGGGCGTTGATGAGGTTGTTAAGTCTCTTACAGCCAATGAGCTTTCGCCTACAATCGATTTGACAGGCAAAAAAGAGGGTGTGCATACAGTCAAAGTAACACTTGCTACTGAGCCGGAATATACTATATCTAAGACGTATTATGTTAAAGTTACCATAACGGATAAATATGCAGAGGAGCCAACTGAGGAAGTAACCGAAGAAGATGTTACAGAGGTTGGTGGAAATGTTACGGATACAACTGATACCACTGATGAAAATACTACGGAACAGACTGACTAATAATGTATAGAAGGGAGCCTTTTTATGGCAAGAATATTTGGAACAGACGGAGTTAGAGGAATTGCTAATAAGGAACTTACTGTTGAATTGGCTATGAGTCTTGGTAAGGCAGGGGCTTTTGTGCTGACCAAGGAAAATGCCCACAAGCCAACTATTCTTGTAGGCTGCGACACTAGAATTTCCGGAGAAATGTTGGCGAATGCTTTGATGGCAGGAATTTGTTCGGTTGGAGCTGACGCAGTATATGCAGGAGTTTTACCAACACCGGCAGTATCCTATCTTACCAGACATAAGGGATATGATGCAGGTGTAGTAATATCTGCTTCTCATAATCCGGCTGAATATAACGGAATAAAGTTTTTTAACGGAAACGGATACAAACTTCCGGACCAGTTAGAGGATGAGATTGAAGAAACTATGAGAATGAATCTGGCTGAGTTTCCAATGCCATTAGGCGGTGAGGTTGGCAAAATTACATACAGATATGATTTAAGAGATGAATATGTTAATTTTGCTGCAGGATTAATTCCAATGGATTTATCAGGATTGAAGCTGGTTGTGGATACGGCTGAGGGTGCTGCAAGTTACACAGCGGAAAAAGCCTTTAAGCTTCTAAAAGCTAATCCGGTTATGCTACATAATAAACCGGATGGAGTTAATATTAACAAGGGCTGTGGTTCAACTCATATGGAAGAGCTACAGGCGAAGGTACTCAGTGAAAAGGCTGACATTGGTATCGCCTTTGATGGTGATGCTGACAGAATGCTGGCAGTGGATGAGTTGGGCAATGTAGTGGATGGTGATAGAATTATGGCCATTTGCGGTGCATATATGAAGAAAAAAGGAACTCTTAAGCAGAATACTGTTGTTGCAACAGTTATGAGTAATTTGGGATTCTTCCAGATGGGCGAAAGAGAGGCAATTAATATAGAGCAGACCAAGGTTGGAGATAGATATGTTCTTGAAAAAATGCTGAAAAAAGGTTATAACCTTGGAGGAGAGCAGTCGGGACATGTGATTTTTCTGGATGAAAATACAACCGGAGACGGGCTTGTAAGTGCCATCCACCTTTTGGAGGTTCTGGTAAGTACAGGGGAAAAGCTATCGGAGCTTGGTAGTATTATGGAGGTTCTTCCACAGTCACTCGTTAATGCAAGGGTGTCAAATCTTAAGAAAGATTATTATATGGATAATGCAGAGATTGCAGGAGCAATTGAAGAATTAGAGAAGAAATTTAATGGTGCCGGAAGAGTGTTAATTCGTCCGTCGGGAACAGAGCCTTTGGTAAGAGTAATGATTGAGGGAAATGACCAGCAATTAATAGAAGAAGAAGCTAAGAAGCTTGCAGCTCTTATAGAGAGATGCATAGGAGAATAAGTTGGAATATATCAAGGTTGATGTGGTTATACCTGTGTATAAGCCCGGAAAAGAGCTGCAGGAATTAATAGAAAAACTACAAATACAAACACATCCTGTCAATAGGGTTGTTATAATTAACACAGAGAAGCAGTATTTCCCGGATGACTGCTATACAATGCCTAATATGGAAGTTGTCCATATTACCAGAGATGAATTTGACCATGCGGCGACACGTAATATGGGATTTGAGCTTAGTGAGGGAGATTATGTGCTGTTTATGACCATGGATGCAATACCGGATAATGAATATCTGGTGGAGGAGCTTTTAAAGCCCCATCTGGAGAATGAGGAACCGCTAATTGCAGTGTCATATGCCAGACAACTGCCACGAAGTGATTGCCGGCTTATGGAACAGTATACAAGAATATACAATTACCCCGAAGAAAGTATGGTTAAAACTCAGTCGGATGTGGCAAGACTTGGAATTAAGGCATATTTCTGTTCAGATGTATGCGCTATGTACAATAGAAAGATTTATAGCGGACTTGGAGGATTTGTTTCCAAAGCAATTTTTAATGAAGATATGATATATGCCGCCAAGGCTGTAAATAATGGATATGGGATAGCTTACTGTGCTGATGCCAGAGTGGTACATTCTCACAATTATACCATAAAGCAGCAGTTTTCCAGAAATTTTGATATGGGAGTGTCTCAAAGTCTTCATCCAGAGGTGTTTGAAGGAATTAAATCAGAGGGTGAGGGCATCCGACTTGTTAAAAACACGGCGGGATTTTTGTTTAAAAAGGGACATTGGTATGAAATACCTTATCTTATTATAACCTCTGCCGCCAAATATATTGGCTACAGAAAAGGTAAGAGATTTAAGAAATTATCACTTAAGAAGATACGCAGGTATACTATGAACATAGGATACTGGAATAATTACGGAGAGTGTAATAGTTGTGATTAGGAAAAATCAGAAGTATTTTAATAAACTTCATATTCTGATGGACGCAATAATAATTATATTAGCGTATGGGTCTGCCTGGGCAATTAAAGCAGTTTATGATTCAGCCAGTCATAAAGTGGGGGGCGTTGGTGCCACACCTATGTATTTGTATGCTCTTTTGATTGTTGTGCCGGTATATCTTATACTGTATGGTATTTTTAAGCTATATGCACCTAAGAGAATGCATGGTCAAAAATACGAAATAATGAATATTGTTAAAGCTAATATTGTTGGCATTATGATATTCTTCTTCGTGTTGTATCTGACGAAGCTGACGGATTTTTCCCGTGCGGTGTTATTTATTTTCTTTGGACTGAATATTGTTTTTGAATTTATTGCGAGAGTTCTGATTCGAATGCTTCTTAGAAGTATCCGTAAAAGAGGTTTTAATCAGAAGCACATTCTTCTGGTGGGATACAGTCGTGCGGCAGAGGGTTATATTGACAGAATCAAGCAGTATCCTCAGTGGGGGTACAATGTTTTGGGCATTCTCGATGATAATGTGGAACTGGATACCAAATATCGTGGAGAAAGAGTAGTAGGAAGAAATTCAGATATAGAAACCTTCATTGAAAATAATGACCTGGATGAAATTGTAATAACATTAGGTATAGGAGAATATGAGAAGCTTGAACGAATAGTTATGATTTGTGAAAAATCCGGTGTTCATACCAAGTTTATTCCGGATTATAATAACATTATTCCAACAAGACCATATATTGAAGATGTGTTAGGACTTCCGGTAGTTAATATCAGACATGTACCTTTAAGTAATATCGGAAACAGATTTTTAAAGAGATGTATGGATATTTTTGTCGGAACACTTGCATTAATTTTATTTTCGCCTATAATGTTAGTTGCTGTAATTGGTATTAAGATTTCGTCAAAGGGGCCGATTATATATAAACAGAAGCGAATTGGGCTTCATAATAAGGAATTTGAAATGTACAAGTTCCGTTCTATGATGGTTCAGACTGATGGTGGGGATGCTAAGAAGTGGACTACCAGCGGTGACCCTCGTGTAACCAAATTCGGAAAGTTTATGCGCAAGACAAGTATTGACGAGCTTCCGCAGATTATTAACGTGTTGAAAGGAGATATGAGTCTTGTGGGACCAAGACCGGAACGACCTTTTTACGTGGACAAGTTTAAGGAAGAAATACCAAGATATATGGTTAAACACCAGATAAGACCGGGAATGACCGGCTGGGCGCAGGTTAATGGATATCGTGGCGATACTTCCATTGAGAAACGAATTGAGTGTGATTTGTATTACATTGAAAATTGGAGCTTGTTTTTTGACATTAAAATAATGTTTAGAACTATTTTTGAGGGATTTATTAATAAAAATGCCTATTAGTAAATCTGTAAGAGGGAATTGAAATGGCAAAATATAGAGATTTTGATGATGATTATGAATATGATGATGACTACGAGTATAATTTAAAGTCGGAGAGGAATGACGATGGCTATAGTTATACAAGAGCACCTAAAAAAAACAGAAAAGAGGTTGTCAGAGCTTCTTCTGATAATAAACCACGCAAAAAAATGAAGCGTTGGGTTAAGGTGCTTATCTGCATAGTTGAAGTTGTGGTTCTGGTGGGACTTGTTGGAATGGTTTATCTCTTAGATAAGCTTGGAGATTTGGATTATAATCCCCTGAATCCGGATTTTATTATGGATAACCAGGAACAGATGGATGATACTACCAAGGAAGTATTGAAGGGATATACCAATATTCTTCTTGTGGGTTCCGACGCAAGGGATAACAGTGTGGAAGTTTTGGAACAGACACTGGCAAATCATAGTGATACAATAATTATTTGTAGTATCAATAATGACACTAAAGAGATAAAGCTTGTGTCCGTATACAGAGATACCATTCTTAAAATGAGCAAACCGGAAGATCCATCCGATTACAAATATCGTAAGGCAACAGAAGCGATGTTTTATTACGGCGCTCAGTCCACTCTTAATATGATTAATGTCAATATGGATTTGAATATTACTGACTATGTAATGGTTAACTGGAGCGCGCTTATTGATATTATAGATGCTGTTGGCGGTGTGGATATTGAAATTACTGAGGAAGAGAGAGAATGGCTTAATGCCTATCTTGTTGATACCAGTGTTAATACCGGTAAGAAGTATACAGAGGTAACCAATTCAGGATATGTTCATCTTGATGGTATTCAGGCTACTGCATATTGCAGAGTCAGATTTACTGCGGGAAGTGATTATAGAAGAACTGAGCGTCAGAGAATTGTTCTTACTGAAGTGTTCAAAAAAGCTAAGGGAATGAACCTTGCCCAGCTTAATGCAGCAATTAATGCAGTGGTTGATAATGTATCTACAAGCTTTACAGCGGAAGAAATTATTGATATGGCTACGGATATTACCAAATATAACCTTACAGAGACTTCGGGATTTCCGTTTGAGCTTGATGACACCGGACATGTTAATGTTAGCGGTAAGGAGCAGTATGTAGTAACTCCAATGGATTTACAGTCTAATGTATCCGAACTTCATAAGTTCCTTTTTGGTACGGAGGACTATACGCCAACTTCGACAGTCCAGGATATCAGTAAAACAATTTCTACGATTGTATCTTTTGAACCGATTGTGGAGGAGACAGAAGCATCTACAGAAAAAGAATCTAAATAATAATTAGGAGAGAGGAATTACTATGGGACAGATTACTGTTACAACATGTGATATAGAAGGATTAAAGGTTATTGAGCCTAAGGTATTTGGAGATTACAGAGGATATTTCTTTGAGTCATATAATTACAATGATTATGCGGCAGCGGGAATAACTGAACAGTTTGTTCAGGATAACCAGTCAGCATCCAAAAAAGGTGTTTTAAGAGGCTTGCATTTTCAGAAAGAATTTCCACAGGATAAGCTCGTTCGTGTTATCAGAGGAGAAGTTTTTGACGTTGCTGTGGACCTCCGTAAGGATTCCAAGACTTATGGCAAATGGTTTGGTGTAGTTTTATCTGAAGAGAACAAAAAACAGTTCTTTATTCCTAAAAACTTTGCACATGGATTTTTAGTATTATCCGATTATGCAGAATTTGCTTATAAATGTACAGATTTTTACCATCCTAATGATGAGGGTGGACTTATATGGAATGACCCTGATATTGGTATTGAATGGCCATTACAGGAGGGTGTAGAGCTTATTATGTCCGATAAAGACCAGAAATGGCCGGGGATTAAAGAATTCTAAAAGGTTGTATTAGATGAAGGAACTGCTTGTTAATTTTAAAAGATATACTCCTTTGTTAAGTGAATTGGTTACAAGGGATATCAAAACCAAATATAGACGTTCTGTTTTGGGTGTGTTATGGACATTACTTAATCCGCTTCTTATGATGACAGTGTTGTCCATTGTATTTTCCCAGTTGTTTGGAAGATTTAATATTGAGAACTATCCGATTTATCTTCTCAGTGGTCAGGTGGTATTTAATTTTTTTCAGGAATCTACCTCTATGAGTATGTCCTCAATTATTAATAATGCGCCTTTGCTCAAAAAGGTATATATTCCAAAATATATGTTTGTTTTATCCAGAACAATTTCCAGCGCTATTAATTTATTAGCGTCTTTTGCTGCGTTAATAATTGTGATGTTTGTAATGAGAGCGGATTTGAATTATACAGTGATTTTGACTGTAATTCCTATTGTGTTTCTAGTGATGTTTTCCATTGGTGTGGGACTTATACTTGCAAGTCTTGCAGTTAAATTCAGGGATGTGGTACACCTGTATTCTGTGTTTACTACTGTTTTATTATACCTGACACCGGTAATCTATCCTTTGGCGAGCTTGCCGGAATGGGTTGCAGGAATTGTTAGAATTAATCCTATTACAAGCATTCTTACAATGTTCAGATGCTTTATGCTGTATGGAAGCTGTCCTGACGTGTTTACAATCTGCATGACAGTGATTCCAAGTATTGGAGTATTTGCTTTGGGAGCATTCGTTTTTTACAAGAAGCAGGATGATTTTATTCTATATATTTAATATTTTAGACAGAATGGAGCCGTTATGGGAGAGCCAATAATTGTTGTTGATAATGTGTCTATGAAATTTAATCTTGCCAAGGAAAAGGTTGACAGCCTTAAAGAATACATCATTAAGGCATTTAAGGGTAAGCTGGCATTTGACGAGTTCTGGGCACTTAATGATGTGAGTTTTACAGTTGAAAAAGGTGATTCTGTTGGTCTTATCGGACTTAATGGAAGTGGCAAAAGCACCATGCTTAAATGTATTGCAAGGGTACTTAAGCCTACCAAGGGCAGCGTGCAGGTTAACGGTACGGTTGCACCCCTTATTGAGCTTGGGGCAGGGTTTGACTTTGACTTAACAGGTAAGGAAAATATTTACCTTAACGGGGCATTACTTGGACGTTCCAGAAAAATGATGGATGCTGTAGTTGAAGATATAATTGATTTTTCAGAGCTTAGAGATTTTATGGATGTGCCTATGAAGAATTATTCATCGGGAATGCTGTCAAGACTTGCTTTTTCCATTGCGACCTCGGGTAAAGCAGACATCCTTATTGTGGATGAGGTACTGGCAGTAGGTGATTTTCGTTTTCAGCAAAAATGCATTGACAGAATCAAAGGAATGATGGCAGAAGGAACAACGGTATTGTTTGTATCCCACAGCATTGAACAGGTGGAGGATTTGTGTAATAAAGTGGTCTGGCTGAAATCCGGTCAGGTTCATATGCAGGGCGATTCCAAGGAGATTTGTAAGATATATAGACAGTCATAGTGACAGGGGCTTTTATGAATAAGAAACTTAAAAATATTTTAAAATGGATTTTAATTTTAATAGTAGTTATTGCCGCCGGTGTGGGCTATGGGTTTTCCAAAGTTGACGGAGTATGGACTTGGGATTTGGAGACATCGGTGGTGTTTTCACTGGGACTTATGTACCTTATTGGTCTTGGTAAAATTTTGATGTGGTTATTTAGAAAGTAGGAGACTATAATGGCAAAGAGTTATGCTTTTCTGGCTGAGTACAGGTCAAAGCTTGATGATAAAAATACATTAATAATTCACGTTGGCAGTAATGATGACAATATGAGAGACTTTGTGGCAACTGCCACAGTTGATGGCAAGATTGTCCCTGCTACTATGGTTAGACGTGATACAATTCGTTCCAGATTCTGCTATAAGACGCAGAATGTTTTTTTTAACTGTGAATACCAGTTTCTTATTCCGGTTTCGGATGATTTCAAAAAACTGAAATTTGAGCTTTGTTTTAGAGATGAGCTTCAGACAGCACCTATGGTGTTCTATGTAAAAGGAAACCGCTACAGAAAGGTTGTTAATAATATTTCAGGATATATTGACAGCATTAAGCATACGGATAACAAAATTCATATTTCCGGCTGGGTGGGAGATGCCCTCGATACCAAGGTTATGGTATATAATGGCAGTAATCCGGTGGAGTGTGAGGTTAAATACAGCTTTCGTAAAGACATTAAGGAGTATTATCTTCCAGAGGAATCTGATAATCCTAATGGCTACGAGATAATTTTGCCAGAGGGAGCATATAAAAGACTTAACATAGTGTATTCTAATGATGCCAAAAGAACGGACCACATAGTGGATTTGTCAAAGGAAAATGGCAGTATAGGTGGCTTTTCCCAGAATTTTATGAAAATAAGGGATTATACCAGAAAATATGGTTTGAAGGTTATGCTTTCTAAGGCGTGGAATAAGATTTTTGACGCCTACGTATTTGATTATGACTGCTGGGCAAAAGACCATGGCACCACCAAGGAGGAGTTAGAGGAACAGAAAAATGTGGACTTTGCCATTAAGCCAAAGTTCTCCATTGTGGTACCTGTTTTTAATCCGGTGGATAAGTTTTTTGAGGCAATGGTTAAGTCCGTGCTTGACCAGACCTATACCAATTGGGAGTTGTGTATTGGAGATGGGGGAAAGTCCGTTAAACCAATTCTTGACAAAATTGCACCTAAGGACGAGAGGATTAAATATGTACACATAAATTCTAATCTTGGAATTTCCGGTAATACCAACGAGGCTATTGCCCTTTCCACAGGAGATTATATAGTTCTTGGAGATCATGATGATTTGTTAAGTCCGGATGCCCTGTATTGGTGCGCCAAGGAGATTAATGATAATCCTACGGTGGATGTTATATATTCTGACGAGGATAAGATTGAAGGCAATAAGCGAAAAGACCCAAGCTTTAAGCCGGATTATAATATTGATTATTTAAGAAGTATGAATTATATCTGTCATCTTTTTGTTTTTTCAAAAGAGGTACTAGAGAAAGCCGGAGGTTTCAGAACCGAATTTGATGGGGCTCAGGATTACGATATGATTTTCAGATGTTGTGAGGTGGCGCAAAATATTGTGCATATTCCAAGAGTATTATACAGCTGGAGAATGCATGAGGGTTCAACGGCAATTAATCCTGAGAGCAAGCGTTATGCCTTTGAAAATGGTAAAAAAGCCATTGAAGCTCATCTTGACAGAATAGGAGTTAAGGGAAAGGTTTCCCATGTGGAAGAGGAAATGGGTTCCTACAGAGTGGAATATGACCTTACCGGCAATCCAAAGATATCTATAATCGTTCCTAATAAAGACCATATTGAGGATTTGGATAAATGTATCCGTTCCATTGTTGGGGTACAGGACTATGATAATTATGAAATAATTGTTGTGGAAAATAACAGTACAGAGGATGCAACCTTTTCTTACTATGACAATATTCAGAAGGAATTTGACAAAGTAAAGGTTATTTATTGGAAGGATGAGTTTAATTATTCTGCAATAAATAATTTTGGTGTAGAAAATTGTGATGGGGAATATATTCTTCTTCTTAACAACGATACCGAAATGTTGGATAAAGGCTGTCTTAGAGAGCTTTTAAGCTATTGTATGCGTCCGGAGGTTGGAATTGTAGGTGCCAAGCTTTTGTATGAAGATGATACAATTCAGCATGCCGGAGTAATTATTGGACTTGGTGGAATTGCAGCTCATGCTTTCGTTAACGAGGCAAAGGACAACAAAGGATATAGAAACCGTTGTATTCTCGCTCATGATTTAAGTGCAGTAACAGCTGCCTGTCTTATGACCAAGAGAACAGTGTTTAATGAAGTCGGTGGTCTTGAAACGGGCTTAAAGGTTGCATTTAATGATATTGATTATTGTCTTAAGGTTCGTAAGGCAGGACATCTCGTGGTATTTAATCCTAATGCAGTTCTTCATCATTATGAGTCCAAGAGCCGTGGATTTGAGGATACCAGAGAGAAAATTGAACGCTTTGAAGGGGAAATAACATTTTTTAGTAACAGATGGAAGGACTTCCTTGAAAAGGGAGACCCATATTACAATATTAATCTGACACTTATGAAACCGAATTTTTCTTTGAAGGAGTAGCAATGGGTAAAATTCATAAGCTTATGTTGCTGGTAAAGGAATATGGACCGATTACCGCGCTAAGGATGGCAAAGGCTAAGCTTTCTTCTGGACCTAAAGCTATGGCAAAGGAAGCAGTGGACAATATTAAAAAAACAACATCACCGGAATACCTTGCCAGCCAAAAAGAACACAAATTTATATTTGAACCGACAATCAGCATACTTGTGCCTCTATATAACACAGAGACCGGTATGCTTAAATGCGTTATAGAGTCAGTATTAAAACAGACGTATTCCAAATGGGAATTATGTCTTGCAGACGGCAGTGATGATGAGCATAAATATGTATCCCATATCTGTATGGATTATGCCAAGGATGATGTGAGAATAAAATATCAGAAGCTTGATGATAATGCCGGTATTTCTGCCAATACCAATGCTTGTGCCAAATTGGCAAAGGGTGTATACTTGGGGCTTCTTGACCATGATGATGAGCTTCATCCATCTGCACTTTTTGAGGTGGTGAACTCTCTGAATGAAGAAAAAGCGGATTATATATATACTGACGAGATTACCTTTAGTGGAGAAATATATAATGTTCTGTCCACCAACTACAAACCGGACTATGCCAAGGATACTTTAAGATGCAACAACTATATTGGGCATTTTGTAGTATTCACAAGGGAGCTTTTTGATAAAGTAGGCGGTTTTAGAAGTGAATATGACGGAAGTCAGGACCATGATTTGGCACTTAGAATGACAGCAGCTGCCAAGGTAGTAACCCATATTCCGAAGGTTTTGTATTTTTGGAGAGCTCATAAGGGCTCTGTTGTAGAGGATGTATATGCCAAAGAATATGCCATTAATGCAGGAATTAATGCTGTTAATGACCATATTAAAGCCTTGGGAATTGATGCAACTGTGGAATCCTCAGAGATATATCCAACTATTTATAGAGTTAAATATGAGACAGATACACAGCCCAAAATTACAATAATAATACCTAACAAGGATTCAAAGGCAGTACTTGAGCGTTGTCTTGACTCGATTAGAAAGTCAACATATAGAAATTATGAGATAATAATTGTAGAGAATAACAGCACAAGCCAGGAGATTTTTGCCTATTATGAGGAACTTAAGAAAAATCCTCAGATTAAGATGATTAAAAGAGAGGGAGAATTCAATTATTCTGCTCTTAATAATCTTGCAGTTAAGGAAGCTACGGGAGATTATCTTGTGTTTTTGAATAATGACACGGAAGTAATTAATCCTGACTGGTTTACAGAGCTTTTAATGTATGCTCAGAGGTCAGACGTGGGAGCGGTTGGCGCCAGATTATTTTATCCTAATGATACAATACAACATTGTTATCTGAAAACCGGTGCCGGTGAGCATGGAGTTGCCATACACAAGGGGCTTGGTCTACCAAGGGATGATTATGGATATCTTGACAGAATTGGATTTGTACAAAATGTAAATGCCCTTACAGGGGCCTGCCTTATGATGTCGAGAGATAAGTTTGACGAAGTGGGCGGCTTTGACGAAAATCTTCCTGTGGCTTATAATGATGTTGATATTTGCCTTGCTTTACGAGCGAAGGGCTATCTCAATGTATATACCCCATATGCAACCTTGTATCATCATGAATCTCTTTCAAGAGGTAAGGATGATGGTGACAGGCTTAATCGGGATGCAGAATATATGCATTCTAAATGGGGGGAAATGCTTAATGACCCTTATATTAGATGGTAAAAATATGCGTAGGAGACACCGCTTTGAGTGAATATGCAATTAAAAAAGTAGGAGCTTACTTAAAGCACTATGGTGTAAGTGAGCTGTTAAAAAAATTCATAGAGCGTAGAAGTGATAGGGATAATTATATGGAAATTCGCAAGTCAGAGCTTTCTGATGATGCAGAGCTGGAGAGACAACGAGGAGTTGTATTTGACTATGAGCCAGTTATAAGTATAATTATTCCTGTTTATAATGCTCCAAAGGATGCCTTTGTTAAAACCCTTTTGTCTGTTAAGGAGCAGACCTATTCTAAATGGGAGCTGTGTATTAATGATGCCGGGGATAATCAGGTAGAAGCTGTGGTAAGAGAGGTCTTTTCTGAGGATTCAAGGGTAAAATATAATTATTCCGACACAAGACTGGGGATATCCCTTAACAGCAATAAGGCTCTTAAAATGGCAACGGGAGATTATGTGGCACTTTTGGACCATGATGATTTATTGGAAAAAGATGCACTGTATTATATGGTAAAAGCCGTTAATGAATCAGGGGCTCCTATGCTGTATTCTGATGAAGATAAGGTTAATGAGGATTTTACTGAATATTTCAGACCTTTTAGGAAGCCAGATTTTAACAAGATGCTTTTTCTGTCTAATAATTATATATGTCATTTTTGCCTGATTAAAAGGGATTTGGTGGAAATGGTTGGTGGCTTTAGAAGTGAATATGATGGAGCACAGGATTATGATTTGTTCCTAAGATGTATGGAAAAAGCAGAGAAGATAGAACATGTCAGTCGCGTTTTGTACCATTGGAGAGTAACTAAAAAATCCACCTCGGACAATCCTTTTAATAAGAATTATGCCACGGATGCGGGAAAAAAAGCATTGGAGGATTACCTTATACGGAATAATTTAAGAGATAAGGTGGAGGTTTTGGAAAATAAAGACCCCGGATATTATACTCTTAATTATATCGGCGAAGTTTCAATGGATGAGTATGAGTTGATTTTGCCGGAGGGTGTAGAGGTTCATGAGAACACCAAAGAGCTAATGATAAGAAGAGCAGTTCTTGCAGGAGCTGATGTGGTTGCACCTAAAATAATTAGCGGTGGCAAGTATTTTTATAATGGAGTTGCGGGAAGAGGGGATGAGTTAACCTGGTCTCTTTTTGGTAAACCAAAGTGGTATAGAGGCAAATTTAACCTTGGTATAACTCCTATGAATGTGTGTCTTGCACCAAGGTTGGGTGTACTTGTTAAAAATGAATTGGTAGAACAGATAAAGGGCGTTAATGGAGAGTACATTGACAATAGATTGAATGAATTTTCCAATTTGGTAATGGTATATGAACCAAGAGCCCATATAGAAATTAAGAGGTAATTGTATGAGTAAGGTAACTGTTGTTATACCCAACTACAATGGAATAAAGTTTATGGACAAATGCCTGTCCCACCTTGTAAAACAGGATTATCAGGATTTTCAGGTGATTGTGGTGGACAATGGTTCTGAGGATGAAAGTGCCAATATTCCTCTTTTGTACAGGGACAGACTTAATATTTCTGTCATATGTCTTGGAGAAAATTGCGGTTTTCCTAAGGCTGTTAATGAGGGAATTAAAGCAAGTGACGGTGAGTATGTTATTTTGCTTAATAATGATGCTTATGCAGGGAAACATTTTGTGTCCGAGCTGGTGCGTAAAATGGATTCAGATGAAAGAATTTTTTCGGCTCAGGCCCTAATGTTACAATATGCGGACCGAAATAAAGTTGATGGTGCAGGAGATTATTTTTCTGCCATGGGCTGGGCATTTGCCAGAGGTAAGGATAAGGATGCCAAAAACTACACATCTGATAGAGAGATTTTTTCATCCTGTGCAGGTGCTGCCATATACAGACGGGCAGTTTTTGAAGAAATCGGATTGTTCGACGAAAGCTTTTTTGCATATCTTGAGGATATGGATGTGGGATACAGAGCAAGGCTTAAGGGTTATATTAATGTACTTGCGGCGAGGGCTAAGGTGCTTCATGTGGGAAGTGGTTCTTCCGGGTCAAGACACAATAGTTTTAAGGTAAAGCTTTCAGCCAGAAATAGCTTTCTGGTTATGTACAAGAATTTTACCCGGTGGCAGTGGGTTGTTAATATACCACTTATCGGTATGGGGTATCTCATAAAGGTGATTTTTTTCGCCAGAAAAAATCTGGCGAAGGATTATATTAATGGAGTTAAGGAATATTCCAAGTATAAAGGAAATGTTACCAAATTTCAGAATGCAGTGCCGGGGGCCCATAGAAAAATTCAGGCAAAGCTATTAAAAAACTGCTTTTTAAGACTTGGAAAATAGTGAAGAGGTTGTTATGAATAAAGTGAAAGATTTTATTAAGAAATATCATATAATTCCTTATGTTATTATAATAATTGGAATTGTTGTTCTGGCATATGTGGTAAAGTGGTATCACTACCCGGAGGTGTATCATTACCTTAGGGAAGAGGCATATGTGTTGTATGATTATTTTAATGTGATATTAGCCATTGCTTTACTGGGATTTACGGCTGTGTACGCTCTGGTGGTTACAAAAGCTTCCGTTGAAAAAATATATCTTGCAGGAGCAATCGCCAGTGGACTGTTGTTTATGCTTATTGTTCCTCCTCTTGCTGCAGCAGATGAGGGGAATCATATGCTTAAGTGTTATGATGTATCCAATGTGTTTTTGGGATATGAGGACACCGGGGATGAAAAGACTCACTGGATGAGAGAGTGTGATGCTAATACAGGACTTGACAAAGAAATAAGTATTGAAAACTATTATTATACAGCCAAGAATTTGTTTACAACTGCGGATTCAGAAGAGATGGTAATTCACAGAGTGGATGATTTGACCTATGAAAATAAGGATATATTGTATTATTTTCCTGCTATATTGGGAATTACTCTAGGAAGGGCTTTTGGACTTTCTGATGTAGCGGTACTTATGTTGGGCAGATTATTTACTCTTGCTGCCTGCATTGTGGTAAGCTATTTTGCTCTTAAGAAAATGCCAATACTTAAAACACCATTTGCGTTGGTGCTTTTGATGCCATCGATTATATCAAGGGCGGCGGCTATTACCTATGACGGACTTTTGGTAGCATATATTTTCTTCTTTGTGGCTTATGTTATGTATTATGTTCACAATAAGACCACTATTAAGGTAATGGATGCAGTTCTAATGGCGCTTACGGGAGTTGCCCTGACAGTGGGGAAGGGTGGAGCATATGTTCCGTTTTTATTACTCCTGTTTTTAATTCCAAAGGAGAATTTTGGAACCAAAATAAAATATCCGATTATAGTTGCTTCTTCTATATTAATATGTCTTCTTGCGTATTGCTTGTGTAATCTGAGTCTGTTTACAGATATTGCAGATTCTACCAAAGGAGCTACCAATGATTTGGCATGGACAGAGGATGAGGGTTATACATTAAAATATATTATTACCCATCCGGCGCATTCGGTAAAATTATTTGGCAAAACTCTTCTGTCCTATGGATACCAGTGGTATGGCGAGATGATTGGTGATGGCTATGGCTGGCTTCAGATATATATATCACCTTTAATAACACTTGCTTATACAGCAGTTATAGGTATTGCAAGTCTTAATGTAAACGGTGAAGAACATAATCTATGCAAAAAGACGAGATATACATTTTTAGGTGTTGTGGTTTTCTCATCATTGTTGGTAATTTTATCTATGTGGATTTTCTGGACACCTTTAAATTACGGAATCATAGCAGGTGTACAGGGCAGATATTTCGTTCCAATGCTGATGCTTATGGTACTATTATTAAAAAACAAAACTGCCATAATTAAAAAAGATACGTCAAAGCTTTTAATGCTGGCCTCATATTTGCTTATGGTAGTAACGTGTTTTAACATATGGATTGAATGTTAAAAAAATTAATGACATTTTAAGAAAAATGTGGTAGAATAACTTTCGACTTTTGTTTTTAAGGCGATTTAGGTTGAAATAGGAATGGGATTTGTTTTACAGATTCCACACAAAATAAAGGAAGGATAGTAGTTATGTCATATCAGGATGCATATAAACTTTGGTGTACAGATCCATATTTTTCACAGGAGACAAGGGACGAGCTTATGTCAATTGCTTCTGATGAGAAAGAGATTGAAGAGAGATTTTATAAGGATTTGGAGTTTGGAACCGGTGGTTTGCGTGGAGTAATTGGTAACGGAACTAACCGTATGAATATCTACACCGTAAGAAAGGCAACACAGGGACTGGCTAATTTTATTATTAAAGAAGGTGCAATGGATAAGGGCGTGGCAATCGCTTATGATTCCAGAAGAATGTCTCCGGAATTTGCAGATGAGACTGCTTTGTGTCTTAATGCTAACGGAATTAAGGCTTATGTATTCCCATCATTGAGACCTACACCTGAATTATCTTTTGCAGTTAGAGAATTAGGATGTATTGCAGGCGTTGTTGTTACAGCAAGCCACAATCCACCTGAATATAATGGATATAAGGTTTATTGGGAGGATGGTGCACAGATTACCTCTCCTAAGGATGTAGAGATTATTAACGAAGTTAAGGCAATTAAGGATTATGCTGTTGTTAAGACAATGGATAAGGCTGATGCTATGGCTAAGGGACTTTACAATGTTATCGGTAGCGATATTGATGACAAATACATTGCAGCTCTTAAGAAGCAGGTTATTAACCCAGATATTATTAAGGAAATGGGCGATGACCTTGTAGTTGTATATACTCCATTACACGGAACAGGTAATGTTCCTGCAACAAGAGTTCTTAAAGAGGTTGGATTTAATAATGTTACAGTAGTGCCTGAGCAGGCATTACCTGATGGAAATTTCCCAACAGTTGGATATCCTAACCCTGAGGACCCTAAGGCGTTTAAGCTGGCTCTTGCACTTGGTAAGGAGAAGAATGCGGATATCGTTCTTGCAACTGACCCGGATGCGGACAGACTTGGTGTATATGCTAAGGATTCCAAGACAGGTGAATATATGAGCTTTACCGGTAATATGTCCGGAATGCTTATTGCAGAATATATTCTTGACCAGAAGAAGTCTAAGGGGCTTATACCTTCTAACGGAGCATTGGTTAAGACCATCGTGTCCACTAACCTTGCTGACGTAGTGGCGGAGGCTTATGATTTGAAGCTTATTGAGGTATTAACTGGATTTAAGTATATCGGAGAGCAGATTAAGTGGTTTGAGGAGCAGAATACTTACGAGTATATGTTTGGTTTTGAAGAGAGCTACGGATGTCTTGTAGGTACTCATGCAAGAGATAAGGATGCTATTGTTGCAGTTCTTATGTTATGTGAGGCAGCCGCTTATTACAAGAAGCAGGGACTCTCTCTCTGGGATCAGATGCTTAATATTTATGAAAAATATGGTTATTTTAAAGAGACCCTTGTATCAATTGAGAAGAAGGGTATCGAAGGAATTGCTGAGATTAAGGCTATGCTTGATAATCTTAGAGCTAATCCTCCTAAGGAGATTGGTGGATATAAGGTATTAGAAGCAAGAGATTACGACAATGATGTAATCGTGTATGCGGATGGACATACAGGTCCAACAGGACTTCCAAAATCCAATGTAGTATATTATTCTCTTGAGGATAATGCCTGGTGTTGCGGAAGACCATCCGGAACAGAGCCAAAAATCAAATTCTACATGGGTGTTAAGGGCAAGAGCTTTGAGGATGCTAACGAGAAGCTTGAGAATCTTAAGAACAGCATGATGGATTTAGTACAGTAGTTAATTTATGGAGCCAAGACAAGAAATTGTGTTGGCTTCAATTTTGCTTTACGTACGGTTTGAATAAGCTGAGTGCCGTATTTGCAATACAAGAAAACACAGTTACAACCTTCTTGTTTCTCTAAGTAGAAATTACGAAGGTTGTAAATGCGTTTTCTTGCACCTCGAACAGACACTCAGCTTATTTAAACCTATACAGACAAAAATGAAGTTAAATTCACTCTTTTTTCTGCTTTCTTACACAGAAATTACACAAATAGTGGATATACTCGTGATTAGAAAAAAATACGTGAGGTGAATTTATGTACGAAGAATACAATGTATATAGTAATGTGTCTAATGAGCCGCCTAAGAAAAAGCGCAAGGGCTGGAAGGTTGTTGCTGCTATTGGCGCTGCAGTTTCTTTAGGATTAATTGCAGGAGTAACATTTTTAGGCGTCAGTTATTTTGGTAATAAATTTCTAAATTTGAATGGAGTGACATCTACAGAACAGGCATCCACCGGAATTGAAGAAAGCGATGTGGTTAAAGCAGAGGTTATTTCGGATGAGGATATTCAGATTAGTGTGTATGATGTATCCGATATGGTGAGTAATGTTATTTCTTCTGTAGTGGCTATTAACGGAACCTATACTGTTCAGGGAATGTGGGGGAACACCTATGAATCCTCGGTAAGTGGTTCAGGAATCATTATAGGAGTTAATGAAGAGGAGCTTCTGGTAGTAACCAATGCACATGTTATTGATGACGTGGATAACATTGCAATTACTTTGTATGATGGTTCTGAAATTGCAGCAAGCGTTAAGGGTAAGAAGAGTGAATACGATTTAGCTGTTTTATCAGTAAAACTGGAGAACGTTCCAAGTGATGCGATTTTTACAATTGCCCAGATGGGAGAGTCGGGAAAGATTGAGGTAGGTCAGGCAGCAATAGCCGTAGGTAATTCACTTGGCTATGGAATTTCAGTGACAACCGGATGCATCAGTGCATTGGATAAAACTGTTACTGTAGATGATGTGGATTATGAGCATCTTATTCAGACGGATGCTGCAATTAATCCGGGTAACAGTGGCGGAGCATTGTTTAATGCCAATGGAGAGGTTATAGGTATTAACTCCGTTAAGATGAGTACCACTGGTGTAGAAGGAATGGGATATGCAATTTCGGTTTCGTCCGTTATGGATATTATTCAGGAGCTTTCTTTGAAAGAGACTAAGGATAAGCTTTCCGATGATGAAAGAGGATATCTTGGTATTACCGGTATTACCGTTACATCATCAATCTCGTATACTTACGGATATCCGGAGGGAATTCTTATCCGTTCTGTAACAGAGGGGGGCGGAGCAGACAGAGCAGGCCTTATTAAGAATGACATCATTAAATCCTTTGACGGAGAGATAATTGACAGCTATGATGAACTGCTGGAATTAATGTATTACTACGGAGTCGGTGAAGAAGTTGAGATAGTGTATTACCATCTTAACAACCGGGGGGATTTTGAAGAAAAGACCACGACAGTAACATTGACGGCAAAACCTGAATAATGTGAATTTTATATGCATCTGGCAAATCTACTAATTTTGCCAGATGCATTTTTGTATAAAGTATGTTATTATCAATTAGAAATGTTTTTTAGGAATGGTGTTAGTATGGAAAAACCCTTAGTCAGCATATGTATTCCTACCTATAACAGTGCTGCTTATATTGTACGAACAATTGAATCAGCACTTAGGCAGAGTTACGATAATATTGAAGTTGTCATTGTAGATGATAAATCCACAGATGACACTGTTAATGTGATTCAGGCAATTATGGATGACAGAATTAGGCTAATATGTAACGAAGTTAATCTGGGAATGACCGGTAACTGGAATAAATGCATTAACGAGGCGAGAGGAGAATATATTAAATTAATCCCTGCTGATGATGTTATATATGAGAGCTGTATTGAAAAAAGTGTTGATATGCTTCGTGAACACGAAGAGGTATCCTTGGTTATAGTAGGAACAGATTTAATTAATAATGAAGATAAGATAATTGGAGCATATGCACATTGGCCTAAGGAAGGTATTTTTGAGGGGCGTAAGATTGCCAAGAAATCAGTTATGCTTAATAATTTTTTTGGAAACCCTGTATGTGCTTTATTTAGAAAAAGTGATTTTGTTAAAACCGGCGGTTTTGATGCCGATATACCTTATATTCTGGATTTTGATTTATGGATAGGTCTTTCAGCCCTCGGTAAGGTGGCGGTTATTAAGGAAAAATTATCAGGATTCAGAGTCAGAAAAGATTCTAACACCGGCAAGCTCACCGGCAAAGGAAGCAAAGACTACACAGCAGAGCATGCAAGACTTTTGGATAAGCATATTGCTAAGAACAGCTTTTCCATGAATGCCTTCGAAAGAAGAATTTCCATTATGTGGAGAGCCCTTAGAAATTATATAATTGCTTTTTATATCAAAATCAAAAGCTAACAGAGAGGAGAATACTTAAATGGATGATAATAATATAACAATTGAGGAAGAAAAGGACGAATACGAAAAAATATGTTATCTCTGTCACAGACCGGAAAGTGTTACAGGTAAGATGATTACTTTGCAGCAGGGAATGTCAATTTGTGCAGATTGTATGCAGAAGACCTTTGATTCCATGAATAATGGAAATATGGACGATATGATGAAATTTTCGGGAATACCCGGAATTCATTTTATGAACCTTTCAGATTTTGGTGAAGTGCCCCAACGTCAGAAGATTAAGAAAAAGAAAAAAACAGATAAGACTACACCACCAATTGACCTTAAGGATGTACCTGCACCTCATGAGATTAAAAAAATGCTTGATGAGTATGTTATAGGTCAGGATTATGCCAAAAAGGTAATCTCAGTAGCTGTTTATAATCACTATAAGAGAGTTGCAACCGATACGATGAACTCTATTGAGATTCAGAAATCCAATATGCTTATGATTGGACCAACAGGTTCAGGTAAGACATATCTGGTGCAGACACTGGCAAGAATTCTTGATGTGCCACTTGCAATTACTGATGCCACTTCTTTAACAGAAGCCGGCTACATAGGTGATGATATTGAAAGTGTGGTTTCTAAGCTTTTGGCAGCTGCGGGCAATGATGTTGAAAAGGCTGAAAGAGGAATTATTTTCATCGATGAGATTGATAAGATTGCCAAGAAAAAAGAAACCAGAAGCAGGGATGTAAGTGGTGAATCCGTACAGCAGGGACTTCTTAGAATCCTTGAAGGCAGCGAGGTTGAAGTACCTGTGGGAGCCAACAGTAAAAACGCCATGGTGCCACTTACCACAGTCAACACCAGAAACATTCTGTTTATTTGTGGTGGAGCTTTTCCTGATTTGGAGGATATTATTAAGGAACGTCTTAATAAGCAGGCATCTATAGGCTTTGCAGCTGATTTGAAGGACAAATATGACAAAGACCCTGATATTTTGGAGAAAGTAACTCTTGAAGATTTGAGAAAGTTTGGTATGATTCCAGAGTTTCTTGGAAGATTGCCGGTGATATATACTCTTAAGGAGCTTACAGAGGATATGCTTGTGCGAATTCTTAAAGAACCTAAGAATGCCATCCTTAAGCAGTATGAGAAGCTTCTAGAACTGGATGAGGTTAAGCTTGTATTTGAAGAAGAGGCATATGCAAGCATTGCCAAAAAAGCTCTTGAAAAAGAAACCGGAGCCAGAGGACTTCGCTCTATTATTGAAGAATTTATGTTGGATATTATGTACGAGACACCTAAGGACAAAAATATTGGCACTGTTATCATAACCAGTGATTATATTAATAAAAAGGGTGGTCCTATAATTGAACCACGGGGGGTAAATTTCCTTCCCGGAGGAGAAGAATAACATTACACATTAACCGGAGGCATATGTCTCCGGTTTTTTGCATATATTAAAACAAAAAATGCCAAAATTATGTAATCGTCAAAATAACACTGAGGAGTATGTAGAATTAATATACAGAGAGGGCTCTTTAAGCAGAAAAAATCTGGAAGTACTGGAGGAATATTGTATTATTCCTATTAATGAAAAATGGGGGCTGGTATCCGTTCCCGTAAAAAATATTCCTGAGGCAACTCTGGAAGTTATAGGTTATTCTTCTCTGCCCGCTATATATGGTCTTTCAGATATTGGAGCTATTAACAGTAGTGGAATTGCGGCTATAAGGGTACAACCGGTACTGGGTTTGTATGGAAGTGGAATATATATTGTTATAATCGATACTGGTATTAATTGGAGACATAAGGCTTTTATTAATGCTGACCAAAGCAGCAGAATAGAAGTTATGTATGACCAGGAAAACAATAAAATATATACATCCCAGGAAATTACCGCAGCGCTCAGAGGAAATGGTGATATACCGGGAGATGAAATAGGGCATGGAACATTTCTTGCCGGAATTGCAGGGGGAAATATCAATGAAGACGAGAATTTTTCGGGAGTTGCGCCCTTTGCCAGATTTATTGTTGTCAAATTAAGACAGGCAGGCCCTTTTCTTAGAAATTTTTACTCAATTAAGGAAGGTGCAGTTGCTTATTCAGAGTCGGATATAATGGAGGCAGTTGCATTTGCGGAAAATTATGGAGAAGAAAGGGGGCTGGTTTTGTCCTATTGTATTGGTGTGGGCAGTAATCTTGGCTCCCATCAGGGAACTTCGCCTTTGTGTGATTTGTTAGAGGACGTGGCAGAGAAAGCCGGCAGGTGCATAACTGTTGCATCCGGTAATGAAGGGATTGAAAGACTTCATTTTAACGGTAAAATTTCAGATGAGACGATTCCGGAGAGGGTTGAAATTAATGTGGGAGAGAAAGAGTCGGGATTTACATGTGAACTGTGGAGTGATGCACCGGAGGTATATACCGTGGAGATTGTGTCTCCCACCGGTCAGATAATTAACAGGCTCCCGGCACGAAACGAAAGCTCAACAAGACTCAGGTTTGTTTTTGAAGAAACGACTATTTATGTTTATTACAGACAGTTTGAAAATCGCTCGGGAAAAAATCTTGTGGTCATAAGATTTAAAAATCCAACCCCGGGTATATGGAGTTTAAAAATATACGGTAGCAATCTTACTACCGGAAGATATAATATATGGCTGATGAATAGGGAATTTTTGGAAGAGGATACTAATTTTCTTAAGCCAGACCCGTCTGTTACCATATGTGAACCGGGAAATACATCAGCATTAATTACACCTGCTGCGTACGATTATGTTAATAAAAGTATTTATGTCAGAAACAGCAGAGGTTTTTCTGCGGCGGGGCTGGTTAAACCTGATTTTGCCGTTCCGGGCGTAAATATGATCGGACCACGTAATCTGGGGATAAATGGTTATGAAGTTAGAAGTGGCAGCAGTATAGGGGCTGCTTTTATGTGTGGAATTGGTGCTTTGATTGAGGAGTACGGAATAATACGTAATCGAATCCCCTATCTGCGCACCAGCGATATAAAAAATATAATTATCGCCGGTTGCATCAGACAGGATGGAATTATATATCCTTCACCTATTTGGGGCTATGGCATTGCAAATGTATACAATAGCATAGAAGTTATGGGGGAGGAATATTAACCCAGTGCCGGGTTAAAGGCATATACATTTTTGTGGTCAAGTGCTTCCTGGGTTTTGTTCAATACTTCACCAAAACGCTGGAAATGCACGATTTCACGCTGACGTAAAAATCTTAATGGCTCCAATATATCAGGGTCATCCAGAAGGCGGAGAAGGTTGTCATACACAACTCTTGCTTTTTGTTCGGCAGCCATATCTTCCACAAGGTCACAGATAGGGTCGCCTTTTACCTGAAATTCACAGGCGTTAAGTGGTACACCTCCTGCAGCCTGAGGCCATACACCTAAGGTGTGGTCCACATAATAAGGGGCGAAACCGGAAGCATTAACCTGCTCCGGTGTAAGGTTTCTTGTAAGCTGGTGAACCATTGTAGCAATCATCTCCAGGTGCGCCAGTTCTTCAGTGCCGATATCGGTCAGAACCGCAGAAGTGGTTCTGTCAGGCAGTGCATAACGCTGGGATAGATAGCGGAGAGCTGCATTAGCTTCTCCGTCTGGACCGCCGTATTGGCTGATTATTATCTGTGCCGCTTTTGGATCCGGTCTTTTTATATTAACCGGAAATTGCAATTTTTTCTCATATACCCACATAATTAACAGCCTCCTTCCCATGGCCACGGAGTAGAAACCCAGGTCCAGTAATTGTCATCATTAACCTGGTTGTGGTTAATCGGACCATAAAGCCTTACATATTCCTCAGTGTACTTTTGGCTCTGATTTCTTAAGTTCATATACATAGCAATGGAGTCCGTGTCACAAGGATGTGTATTAAGGTATAGTGAGAGGTCGTAGATTGCAAAATCATATTGCATTATAGCGTGTAGTAAGTTGTTTTGGGACATTTCACCATTCATTAATTACAGCGCCCCCTTCCTGTATATGGTTTGTATAAATCAAGATAAATAGTTCCCTTTAACAGGGCTGTCTGTACATCATAAGTTTCTGAACCCTGGGGCTGGTTGAGGACATAAGCAACAGCCAGAGAGTGAAGATGATTATGCTGTGGCATTATGTGGGCAGCGGGTTCGCTGTTTACCGGCATAGTGTTCATATTACAGCATCTGCCGTTATTATATTTTTGCATATTTAGCATCCTTTCTGAATATATTTTGTTCTGATTTATTATATGTGGGCATATGAAAATGTGTGAAAAATAAAAAACACAAGATGTTGTGGGTTTTTACAAAAAAATATGGTAAAAGTTACAATTTATAGTTGAATAATGTATTAAAAAAGGCTATAATGATTCTAGGTTTGCAATTGAAATCGGAGGAATGGTTTATGCGACGGGAAGCCACAACATCCCATTCAATTAAACAGGATACCAATGAGGCTCTTAATCGAATGAATTCGGTGAGGGCTTTCGGTTCAACTCTCATTTTTTCATTGATATATCCTATTTTTATTTTGTTTGTGAACCTGTCCCCTAAGTATCTTAACAATACAATTGGAATTAATGTTCTTTTGGGTATTTTTACTGGAATTAATCTGGGAATGGGAATTTTGGGATTTTTCCTTTTGAAAAATCATGAAAGAGACAGATTGATGGTTTATTACAGAGCTGCGTTTTTGTTTAATGCGGTGGCATTACTGGTACTTATGGGAATTGATATGTCCATTAGCAGAAGCCTTTTACTTCCGGTTGGAGGAGCCCTTTATATGGCTTTAGTGCCTTGTATTCAACGGGGGGAGCGTAAATTTTACCTCTATGGTTACGGAATCGCAATGATGATTGCTGCCATTATTTCAGGTGCCGGAATCAGAATGATTGTGGAGGCTGTGCTTCTTGGGCTTATGGTAGCCATTGTGGGAAATGTTTTTCAGGACAAGGAAATTGAATACGAGAGAATTTCCGTTAAGCTTAAAGATAAGACCATTGCTTCTGAAAAAGATGCTCTTACAGGACTTAGTAACAGAAGAGGTCTTGACAGAAAGGTTTCCACATTATGGCCGTTCTGCGCAAGAAATGCCGGGAATGTAGGCGTTATAGAGATTGATATAGATTTCTTCAAGAAATATAATGACCGTTTCGGTCATCCGGCGGGGGATAAATGCCTTCAGCATATTGCAAAAATAATTGACAATTCAGCCAAAAGAGGTACGGATATAGTTGCCAGAACCGGTGGAGAAGAATTTATGGTATTTGTTCATGAGATGAACGAGTCGGAGATTATTGATTTGGCACTTAAAATAAGAACTGCAATTGATGATGAGCGTATACCTCATGCATATTATGGTGTATCTAAGAATGTGACGGTAAGTATGGGAGTGGCTTATATTGTTCCGACCATTGATAATTCCTTTGAAGATTTGTATGAAGCGGCGGATAAAGCATTATACGTTGCCAAAAACAACGGAAGACATTGTATTGTATGTAATGGTAAAATATATGGAAGAATGAGAAATGGTCTTGCAGTTGTAAATGACTGATTGTATCAAAAGATTATGGGGTACACATTATGTTAAATGATGTGTACTTCTTTTATGTGGACAAAAAGAAACAGATGCCATATGGCATCTGAGTCTATAAGGATATATGTGGGTTAACATCAGAGTAAAACTCTGAATAAGAGGGGGCTTTGTTACCGGAACTTGCGTTCCTTACCTGTTTATTCTATAATTTTATATGAATAAAATCAAGTTTAAAAGAACGACAATAAAAGGTAAAATTTCGCTGAACGTCGATATGGTAGGAGTGTAACAGCAATGGATTTGGCAGAAAATAAATATCACAAAATGACAACAAAGCCGGTTGAAAAGCTGGTTTGTAGTATGGCTATTCCTTCAATAATAAGTATGTTGGTAACAGCTTTCTATAATCTTGCAGATACATTTTTTGTGGGAAAACTGGGAACGGAGGCAACAGGTGCCATCGGAGTAGTATTCCCATATATGACATTGATTCAGGCTGTGGCGTTTTTCTTTGGTCATGGCAGTGGCAATTTCATATCCAGAGCTTTGGGAGCAAAGCGAAGGGAAGATGCAGAAAAAATGGCTGCCACAGGCTTTTTTACGGCGGTAATGTTAGGATGTGTTATTGGTGTTTTGGGACTCATTTTTATAGAACCTTTACTAACATTATTTGGTGCGACTCGTACCATAATGCCTGAGGCAAAAAAATATATCGTATACATTTTAATTGCAACACCGTTTATTATGGGTGCTTTTGTGCTTAATAATATTATGAGACTTCAGGGCAACGCTAAAATGGCGGTAATCGGTATAGCTTCAGGAGCTGTGCTTAATGTGGTTCTTGACCCGATTATGATTTTTGCAATGGGAATGGGAACTGCGGGAGCGGGGCTTGCCACAGGAATTTCGCAGATATTAAGTTTTGTGCTGCTTGTTTTTCTAAGCGGACAAAAGGGTGGCATTCGAATTAAATGGAAGAATTTTAATTTGAACTGGCGGAGTTTTAAGGAGATTTTCGCAGGGGGAATTCCTTCACTTGCAAGACAGGGGCTTAACAGTCTGGCTTCAATATGTCTTAATAATGTGGCGGGAATTTATGGAGACCCGGTAATTGCAGGATTTTCGGTAGTTAACAGAATTGTCTTTATTTTTGTGTCAATGTTACTGGGCTTTGGACAGGGATTTCAGCCTGTATGTGGGTTTAATTATGGTGCCAAATTGTATGACAGGGTGAAAAAAGCTTTCTGGTTTTGTGTTAAAGTATCCAGTATAGCCATGCTTGTTCTGGCAGTCGCCATATTTTTTAATGCGGAGTTTCTGGTAAGAATGTTTAGTAAAGATGACCTGGAGCTTATTGACGTGGGCGTGAAAGCTTTGAGAACCCAGTGTATTTCAATGCCTTTGTTAGGCTTTATAGTACTTAGCAATATGTGTCTTCAGAACACCAGAAAAACTGTAAGAGCTACAATTGTGGCAATGGCAAGACAGGGCGTAATGCTGATTCCGGCTATATATATTCTGAATTATATTATGGGGCTCGAAGGGCTTATCATTGCACAGTTTGTGGCGGATGTGGCAACATTTATATTATCAATTCCGCTTATGTTAACTGCACTTAGGGAAATGAAAGTATAAATATTTAAAGAAATAAAAGTAGTTTACTTGAACCGGATTATGTGTTAATATGGTGTCTGAATAGCGACATTTTATGTACGAGGAGAAAAAAATGATTGATTCAATTATTTCAATTTTAAGTTTAATAGGAGGATTTCTGTTTGCAGGAGTCTGGAATCCGTTTGAAGTAAATAATCCATGGCTTCTAATGCTTGAATTTATTGGAGCTTCGATAGTGTTATATATACTGCTTGCGGCACTTTATTATTTAATTTCGTTTATTATATCTCTTACCATAGATAAGAATAAGGAATATGATAAGCAGAGCAGATTTCATGGGGTGTATTTCAGCCAATTACTGGAATTTACAGTATATCTTATGGGAGCAAGAATAGAAGTTAAAGGAATGGAGAAGCTTCCGAAGAATAAGAAATTTTTGTTTGTATCCAACCATATTTCTATATATGACACGTTTGTTCAGATTGCAGCACTTAGAAAATATCCGATTGCTTTTATTTCCAAGCCGGAAAATTTTAAAATTCCGATTGGTCACAAATTCATGGTTCGTTGCAGATATATGGCACTTGACAGACAGGATGTAAGAAGTGGCGCGAAGATTACCAAGAAGGCTTCCGAGATGATTGCTTCAGGTGATACCTGTATTGGTGTGTATCCTGAGGGAACAAGAAACCGTACTGAGGAGACTCTTATTGATTTTAAACCGGGCTGTTTTAAAATAGCTGTATGGGCTAAGAGTCCTATTGTAGTGTCTGTTGTGCATAACACTAATATGATTCGTAAGAACGGACCATTGAGAAGAACTAAAGTTGTTATGGAAATTCTTGATGTGTTGGAATACGAAGATTTTAAGGATATGACCACTATAGAGATTGGAGAGCTTGTAAGAAGTAAGATGCTTGCAGCTCTTGAGAAATAGAAAGGTAGCAGAATATGTTATATTTACTTTATAATCCAAAAGCCAATAATGGCAATAGTGAAAAAGAACTTGTGAACCTTCCTAAGGATTTTTTCAAAGAGGAGCCGCAGAAGGTTAATGTTCTTGAACTTACGGATTATGAGGGTTTTTTAAAGGGGCTTTCCAAAGAGGATAGTATTGTTCTTGCCGGTGGTGATGGTACGCTTAATCATTTTATTAATGCCGCCAAGGATATTATTTTGGAAAATGATGTTTATCTGTACAAATTAGGTACGGGTAATGATTTTATCTATGATATCAATGAGCAGAACAATAATATGCCTGTGCTAATCAGCCAATATATTAAAAATCTGCCGAGAGTATATATTAATGACAAGGAATATACCTTTATTAATGGTATTGGGTTTGGGCTTGATGGATATTGCACCGAAGAGGGAGACAGGCAGCGCGCCAAATCCAATAAGAAGGTTAATTATACTGCCATTGCGTTAAAAGGAATTTTATTCAAATTCAAAAGACGAAATGCAATTGTTACAGTGGATGGTGTGACCAGTGAATACAAAAGAGTTGTAATTGCATCTGCCATGATGGGAAGATACTATGGCGGCGGAATGATGATTACACCAATGCAGAACAGACTTAATGAGGAACATACCCTTACTTTTTCTGTTATTCATGGTGGTACAAGGCTTCGTATTCTTAGTATCTTTCCTAAGATTTTTAAGGGTACACATATTAAGCATACTGATATTATTTATGCGCAGCCTGCACACGAAATTACAGTGGAATTTGATGTGCCGTGTGCACTTCAGATTGACGGCGAAACTGTTTTGAACGTTAAGAAATATACTGCCAGATATGAATAATATATTTTCCTTTTGCAAATATTAATTCCATAGTTTGAGAAGGGAAGATTTGCAATGGGTAAAATAGGAAAATGTAGCATTGAATTTGAAAATATGCCCTACATCAGGGAATATGCGTCCGTTGTAGGACAGAAGGAGGGTGAGGGCCCTCTTTCACAATATTTTGACAAAGTAATTGATGACCCTATGGTGGGTATGAATACTTGGGAGGAAGCTGAAAGCCAGCTCCAAAAGCATGTTGTGGATATACTGCTTGAAAAATCCGGTCTTGAAAAGTCTGATATCAGATACCTGTTTTCCGGGGATTTGTTGGGACAGTTAATTGCCACATCTTTTGGAATACAGAGCTTTGAGATTCCTCTTTTTGGTTTATATGGGGCGTGCTCCACAATGGGCGAGGCTATGAGCATCGCTTCGGCATTTGTGGCGGCTGGATATGCGGAAAATGTAATTGCTATGACCTCAAGCCACTTCGCCAGTGCAGAAAAGCAGTTTAGATACCCTCTTGAATATGGTAACCAGAGACCACTATCTGCTACGTGGACGGTTACCGGCTCCGGTGGAGTAATTATTAGTAGTAAAAATTCCGGACCGGCCAGAATCAAAGGTATTACTACGGGAAAAATCGTGGATTACGGTATTACCGATTCCTTTAATATGGGGGCTGCAATGGCTCCTGCGGCGTGTGATGTTATTTATAATCATTTTATTGATTTTGAAATAACACCTGATTATTATGATGCCATTTATACCGGAGACCTTGGTTATGTGGGACAGACCATCCTAATTGATTTATTGAATGAAAGAGGTTTTGACATAAGTAAAGTTCATATGGATTGCGGTATTGAAATTTTTGACCGGGAAACTCAGGATACCCATTCTGGAGGAAGTGGATGCGGTTGCAGTGCTACAACTCTGGGAGCCAAGATTTTGAGGGAGATTAAAGAGGGTAAGCTTAATAAAGTATTATTTGTTCCAACCGGAGCACTTTTGTCTACTACAAGCTATAACGAAGGAAAATCAGTGCCGGGAATTGCACATGCTGTTTCAATAGAAGGGAGAGCATAAATATGGATTATATAATTTCTTTTTTAGTGGGAGGGGCAATTTGTGCATTGGTGCAGCTCCTTATGGAAAAAACCAAGCTTATGCCAGGAAGAATAATGGTGCTTTTGGTATGCACAGGGGCTGTTCTTAGTGCAATAGGTATATATGAACCTTTTCTTGAATTTGCAGGAACTGGTGCAAGTGTGCCACTTTTAGGCTTTGGACATCTGCTTTTTCAGGGTGTAAAAGAGGCTGTGGATATGGAAGGATTTTTAGGTGTTTTTCTGGGAGGATTTAAGGCTGGAGCAGCAGGAATTGCCGGTGCTCTTATATTTGGATATGTAGCATCTTTGTTAGTTAACCCTAAAATGAAAAAATAAACTTGAAAAAATTGTATAAAAAGAGTAGGATAGTACACAAATAGCGTTTGTCTCTAATAAACGCATAGAGAAAGGATGATTCCCATGGAGAAGAAAAATATTGATTGGTCAAATCTTGGTTTTGGATATATTAAGACAGATAAGAGATTTGTCGCTAATTATAAGAATGGAGCATGGGACGAGGGAGCACTTACTGAAGATGATACCATCACCATGAGCGAGTGTGCCGGAGTTTTACAGTATGCTCAGACTATATTTGAAGGTCTTAAGGCCTATACAACAGAGAATGGACAGATTGTTGTGTTCAGACCTGACCTTAATGCAGAGAGAATGGAGCAGTCAGCAAGAAGACTTGAGATTCCTGTATTACCTGAGGGAATGTTTGTAAAGGCAGTTAAAGAGACTGTTAAAGCTAATGCGTCATATGTGCCACCATACGGAACAGGTGCATCACTTTATCTTAGACCATATATGTTCGGTATTGACCCGGTAATCGGAGTTAAACCGGCTAGTGAATATCAGTTCAGAGCATTTGCTACTCCTGTAGGACCTTATTTTAAGGGTGGTGTTAAGCCACTTACAATTAAGGTATCTGATTTTGACCGTGCAGCACCTTGTGGAACAGGTAATATCAAAGCAGGTCTTAACTATGCAATGAGCTTACATGCAATTGTAACTGCTCATAATGAAGGCTTTGATGAGAATATGTACCTAGATGCCAGAACAAGAACTAAGGTTGAGGAGACCGGTGGAGCTAACTTTATCTTTGTAACTAAGGATAATAAGGTTGTTACTCCTAAGTCAGATTCCATCCTTCCTTCAATTACAAGACGTTCACTTTTGTATGTTGCTAAGGAATACCTTGGTCTTGAGGTGGAAGAGAGAGAAGTATATCTTTCAGAGCTTAAGGATTTTGCAGAGTGTGGTCTTTGTGGAACTGCAGCGGTTATTTCACCTGTTGGCAAAATCGTTGACCATGGCGAGGAAATCTGCCTTCCAAGTGGTATGGAGGATATGGGACCTATCACTAAGAAGCTTTATGACACATTAACAGGTATCCAGATGGGCAGAATTGGTGCTCCAAAGGGCTGGATTCAGGTTATTGAATAATGGGTAGGTGATATAATGCTTAATCCTGCACAATTAATGAAATTTAAGAAAAGCTGGGATATCTTTACAGCTAATCATCCTAAGTTCCCTGCCTTTATGCAGGCGGCTTCTCAGGGAATGATTGTGGAAGATTCGATTATTGAAATAAGTATTGCTGCTCCGGACGGACGCAAGATTAACACTAATATGAAGATAACCCAGTCGGATTTGGAATTATTTGAAAGTCTTAAGAATATGAGATAATAAGTATTTTTAACCCCCCGTCACTTATGGATAATAGTCACGGGGGGTTATTCTTCTATAGGAAGTAGTTGCTAACGCAACCGCGCTCGGCGCGAGAGTCCGCAAGCGGACTCTTTATTCTAATAATCCGCTAATTCAGGGCATATCTGCTCTGCAAGGGCTTTTAAGCCTTCTACTGTGAATGGATAGTTGGCATTAACTGCCATATATTTTTCGCTAGGTTCAAACAGAATTGCGTGCTGGCTTGCAAGCTCGTTGGTATAGTCATCCAACATATAGGTGGTTGCAATGGCTCTTCCGGCTGTGTAATGTGTTACTACAAAATCCATATCATAATCTGAAATATATGTACCAGTTGAATCCTTGGTTATGGATACCTGCGCCATACCACCAAGCATATTGTAATTATAGTACTGAATTGATACAAAATTTCCCAATGAGTAATATACCAAAGTCTGATTTCCGCCTGCTCCTTCAATCCATTTTACAGGCTGAATAACATGTGGGTGAGTAGCGATAATTAAATCCGCTCCGTTATCAGCAAAAAACTGTGCCCACTGCTGTTCTTCGGTAGTCTCAGTAAGAACATATTCTGTACCCCAGTGCGGAAATACAACAACAAAGTCTGCCAATTCTTTAGCTTGTGCCATATCGGCAATTATCTTGTCCTTATTGGACTCAACCATTAAATCAACCAGATATGGCTGGTCAGCAGGCAATGAGAAGCCGTTAAGACCATATGTGTAATTTAAAAGAGCTAATTTAATTCCATCAACTTCCATAATGGTAACATTGTTGTAGGATTCTTCATTCTCGTGAATTCCAAGAACGGTCATATCCGGGTGGTTAGTTTCCCAAAAATCAAGGGCGTTGTGAACACCGGCAGCTCCTTGGTCCATTGTATGATTAGTGGCGTGGAGAACCACGTCAAAACCGGCATTACTAAGAGCATCTCCCTGCTCAGTTCTAACATTAAACTGTGGATAGCCAATATTGCCCTTATCATTGCCTCCAAAAATTACTTCCTGATTAACAACAGCAACATCTGCTGCCTGAATTTTGTCCAAAACATTGGCAAAAAGGTAATCGTAGTTATAACTGCCATCTGCCTGTACTGCTGGAAAGCTTGCACTTCCATGCATAAGCATATCTCCAATGGCTGTCATTGTAATTGTAACAGGCTCTTCCTCTGCTTGGGTAGGCGGGGTAGTTGGAGTGGCGTTAGCGTCCACTGTAGCGTCTTCATTACTTTCAGCAGTGCTATCTGATGGTATTGCCACAGCATCTGTGGTGTTTCCTTTACAACCCGTTATACCTCCGGCTGCAAGTAGAATTGTAATAAGTAAAAAACTTAAAATTCGTTTCATAATTCTCTCTCCTTCTTCTACATTGTATTAATAATAACATTGGTTTATTTCATATTACAAGTATTTATTCATAATCGTTTATTGACAAATGTTTTTTCTACTGATAACATACATTTTGTGAAAAAAGATTTAGGAGGTAGCTGTTATGGCTGGATACTCAAAAGAAGATATTTTAAGACTTGTTGAAGAGAATAATATAGATTTTATCCGTCTCCAGTTCACTGATATTTTTGGAATTCTTAAAAATATTGCAATTCCAATCAGTCAGTTGGAGAAGGCGCTTAATAATCAGATGATGTTTGATGGTTCTTCAATTGATGGATTTGCAAGAATTGAGGAGTCAGATATGTATTTACGTCCTGATTTGGATAGCTTTATGATTTTTCCATGGTCTAAGGAATCCGGAACAGGTGTTGTTGCAAGACTTGTATGTGATGTGTACAAGACTGATGGAACACCATTTGAGGGATGTCCAAGATACATCCTTAAAAAAGCATTGGCAGAAGCAGAAGCTATGGGCTACAAATTCAATGTAGGACCGGAATGTGAGTTTTTCTTATTTGACCTTGATGATAATGGTGCGCCTACCACTCATTCTAATGAGAGAGCCGGATATTTTGATTTGGGACCTAATGACCTTGGAGAGAATTCAAGAAAGGATATGGTTCTTACTCTTGAGGAGATGGGCTTTGATATTGAAGCGGCTCATCATGAGTGTGCCCCTGCACAGCACGAAATTGACTTTAAGTATGGTGAAGCGGTTAAAACAGCTGACTCCATTATGACATTAAAGCTTGCAGTTAAGACAATTGCTCAGAAGCATGGTCTTCATGCTACATTTATGCCTAAGCCAAAGGCTTTTATGGCTGGTTCAGGAATGCATATTAATATGTCTCTTGAAAAAGACGGCAAGAATGTATTTTTTGACCCAAATGGTAAGGATGGTCTCAGCGAAGAAGCATATTACTTTATAGCAGGTCTTATGAAACATATTAATGGTATCGTTGCTATTACTAATCCTTTGGTTAATTCATATAAGAGACTTGTGCCTGGTTATGAGGCACCGGTGTATATTGCATGGTCAGCCAAAAACAGAAGTCCTCTTATCCGTATTCCTGCGGCAAGAGGTAAGGGAACACGAGTAGAGCTTCGTAATCCTGACCCATCAGCTAATCCATATCTTGCAATGGCAGTATGTCTTATGGCAGGACTTGATGGAATTAAGAATAAATTACCTCTTTGTGACAGTGTAGATGCTAACATCTATGAGATGAGCAAGAAAGAGAAGAAAGCAAGAGGTATCGACAGTCTTCCTGAAACTCTCTATGATGCAGTTAAGGAAATGGAAAAAGATGAGGTTGTTATGAATGCAATTGGCGAGGAAACTGCTGAGAAGTACATAAGAGCTAAGAAAAAGGAATGGGCAGATTATAAGGTTACAGTAAGTGACTGGGAAATTGATGAATATCTGTATAAATATTAAAGATGAGTCAGAACAAAAATGTATATTGTTCTAATGAAAAATGGAGAAAATAGATATGACATTTCAAGAATTTGAGATTGCCTATAACGAAGCCTGTGGCGGACAGAAGACAAAGGCTGTGGACACCTTTAACAAGAAGCTTATTAAAGCAGGCGTGGATGTGTCCTTTCTAAAAGATGTAATTTTAGATAAGCAGGAGTACCACAGGACTTATTTTCAGGTTTCCATAGGATTGTTAAAAACTGCTGAAGAAAAACTTGAATTTATAGAACAGAATTTTGATAAGCTATGGGATTGGTGGCATGTGGACCAGCTTTCCCAGTTTGTGGACAAATATCTCACATTTGATTATGTCTACGAAAAAGCCACAGAATATATTAATCACCCTCATGCTTTTGCAAGAAGATGGGGCTATGTAATTTTTATGCCGACTCTGGTAAAGGATGCTTCTAAGGCAACAGACATTTTCCGCCTGTTTAAGGATGATGACGAATATTATGTTCAGATGGCAGAGGCTTGGCTTATCTCGTATTTGGGCATATACAACCCTGAAGAAACTCTGGAATACCTTAAAACCTGCCCTCTTAAATATAATATTGCAGGTAAGGGTATTCAGAAAATCTGTGATTCATTCAGGGTGAGTGATGAATGGAAAGAAAAATTTAAGGAAATTAGAAAACTGTACAAATAATGGTTTTTATGCAGGAGGAATATTTTATGGTAGAAGAATTATTTAAGGAACTTGCAGCTTTGGAAGAGGTGGAAGCAATTGCTCTTGGTGGCTCCCGTGCAGGAGAGGTTTTTGATGAAAAATCTGATTATGATGTGTATCTGTACTGTACAGGTCCTGTAGATGAGGATAAGAGAAGAAGTATTCTTGAAAAATATTGTAGTGTAATGGAGATAGGCAATCATTTCTGGGAGTTGGAGGATAACTGCACTTTAAATAACGGCATTGACATAGATATTTTATATCGTAATATTGATGATTTTTCTAGTGAGGTTGCATCTGTGGTAGAGGAGTGCATTGCACATAATGGATACACAACCTGTATGTGGCATAATATTAATACCTGTAAAATAATTTACGACAGGGATGGTAGATTGGCACAGACAAAAGAGCGTTTTAATGTTGCATATCCACAGGAACTTAAGAAAAATATAATTCACAATAATATGAGACTTCTTTCCGATAATTTACCTTCTTATGATGCTCAGGTTAAAAAAGCAGCAAATAGAGGCGATTTAAACAGTATCAATCATCGTGTGGCAGGGTTTATGGAGTCATATTTTGATGTGATTTTTGCATTGAACGAGAAGACTCATCCGGGCGAAAAACGCCTTATGCAACTTGCTATGTCCAATTGTAAACTTTTACCGGATAATTTTGAGGAGAATCTCAACAAATTATTTAAAGATATGTTCAATGCTCCGGAGTTAATTGCCGGTGATTTGGAAAACATAATTGCTGAGCTTAAGAAAATTCTTGACTAACGAGGTTTGATTAATATGAAATTTACTAAAATGCATGGAATTGGAAATGATTATGTATATATTAATTGTTTTGAGGAGACAGTTAATAATCCTTCGGAATTATCAATTTTTGTAAGCGACAGACATAAAGGAATTGGTTCGGACGGGCTTGTTCTTATTAAGTCATCTGATGTAGCTGATTTTACAATGGAAATGTATAATGCAGATGGCTCGCAAAGCCAGATGTGTGGAAATGCCATTCGTTGTGTAGGCAAATATGTTTATGAAAATGGACTTACTGACAAGACTAATATTGCAATTGAGACTCTTGCGGGAATTAAATATCTTGAGCTTATGATTGAAAACGATAAGGTTAAAACTGTAAAGGTAAATATGGGAGCACCTATTCTTGTGCCTTCACAAATTCCGGTTGCTCTTGATGGTGATATAGCAGTTAATGAAGCTGTGGAAATTGGTGGTAAACAGTATAATATCACCTGTGTTTCCATGGGTAATCCACATTGCATCACTTATGTGAATGATGTTATGAATTTTGAACTAGAAAAGATAGGGCCTGTATTTGAAAATGACAAACTTTTTCCTGAAAGAGTTAATGCAGAATTTGTAAAGGTTATTGATAGAGACACTGTTTCTATGCGCGTATGGGAACGTGGTTCAGGTGAAACCATGGCCTGTGGAACCGGAGCATGTGCTGTTTGTGTAGCTTCAATTCTTAATGGATATTGCAATAATACCGTTACAGTAAAGCTTCTTGGTGGAGATTTGGAGATTACCTGGGATAGGGAGGCTAATCTTGTATATATGACTGGTGGAGCTACAATAGTGTTTAATGGTGAGATGGATTTTGCTTAAGAAAATTAAGTGAAAAAGTTGACAGTCAAAATCGCTGAAATTTAACGGAATATTTCGTTAATTTTTTCAGCGATTTTTTATTGCTAATTTCAAAATTAATGGCTATGATTTTAGTATACACAAATTCATGAATTTGCAAATTCTAATATAAGGAGGATTTGCTTATGGCAAATAAAATCAATAGAGAACATAAGAGTACACTTTTTACTACCATGTTTTCAGATAAGAAAAATGCATTAGAGATGTATAATGCACTTAATGATTCTAATTATGATAATCCAGAGGAAATTACGATTACAACACTAGAAAATGCAATTTTTATTAATCGCTATAATGATGTGTCCTATATTTTAGATTGGGTGTTTAATTTGTATGAACATCAATCAACATATAATCCTAATATGCCCCTTCGTAGTTTGTTTTACATTAGTGATACGTATGAGAAATTAATTGATAATGATAGAATATATGGTTCTAAGTTAGTAAAGATTCCTACACCTAAAATTGTCGTGTTTTATAATGGGAAGGCAGAGCAACCTGATAGACAATACTTAAAATTGTCAGATGCTTTTGCTAATAAGAATGTTCAAGGAGATTTGGAATTGAATGTTTTGATGCTTAATGTAAACCATAATCATAACAAGGAATTAATGAGCAGATGTGAGGCTCTTCGAGGATATGCTATTTACATAGCTAAATTTAGAGAATATAATGAAATTGAGAGTGTTACAACTAGTGAAGCAGCACAGATGGCGATTAATTATTGTATTGAGCATGATGTTATGGCTGATTTTTTTGCAGAACGTCGTAAGGAAGTGATAGGAATGATTCTGGAATTTACGGAAGAAAGAGCCAATGAATTTATTGGAAAACTAGAGCAGGAAATCGAGGATAAGAATCAAGAGATTGAATCCAAGAAGCAGGAAATCGA
>CAZNUK010000002.1:0-7768 GCA_964576255.1 uncultured Butyrivibrio sp. | reverse complement strand
AGCAGGAAATCGAGGATAAGAATCAAGAGATTGAATCCAAGAAGCAGGAAATCGAAGATAAGAATCAAGAGATTGAATCCAAGAAGCAAGAACTTGAAGAACAGCGACGAAAGAGTGAGTTGCAACAACAAGAAATCGAGAAACTACACAAGTTATTGGCAGAGAACAATATTGTAGTGCATGAATAAAATATTGCAAAACTGTAAAATATATGATATGATTATCTAGTGTTTTGTAGATGAGATAGTTATATATTTCAATGCGGGTGGTACCGCGGTTAAGTTGCTATTATTCACCCCGGAATACATAACTGTGTTCCGGGTGTTTTTATTGAATATATTAGAGTGAATATGGTAATTAAGAGCATAGAAAGGTTAACGGTTATGGCTAATGTAATTTCTGATGAGACAATAGAATATGTTGGAATCCTTGCCAAATTGGAACTATCCGATGAGGAGAAGGAAAAAGCCAAAACAGATATGGCAAAAATGTTAGACTATATTGATAAGATGGGAGAATTGGATACCACAGAAATAGAGCCTATGACACATATATTTCAAACTTCAAATGTTATGAGAGATGATGTGGTTACTAATGGGGGTGGAAGAGACATGACTTTAAAAAATGCTCCAAGTAGTAATGGTGAAGCTTTTATTGTGCCAAAAACTGTGGATTAACAGAAAGGGATTTTGCTATGAATTTATTGGATTTAACGGCAGTCCAGCTTGCCAAAGAAATTAAAAACGGAAACATCACGGTAATGGAAGCAGTGGAAGCCGTTTTTGAACGCATAGAGGCAACGGAAAAACAGCTGAATTGTTATGTCACAATTGATAAGAAGGCTGCATTAGAAGAAGCAGAGAGAATACAGAAGACAATTGAAGAAGGGGCTTTAACAGGCCCTCTTGCAGGCGTGCCTGTGGCAATCAAAGATAATATATGTACTAAGGATATGCTTACCACATGTTCTTCCAAGATGCTTGAGAATTTTGTACCTCAATATTCGGCTGAGGTAGTGGAGCTTCTTCAGAAAGCAGGGGCAGTTATTATTGGCAAAACCAATATGGATGAATTTGCTATGGGCTCGACAACAGAAACCTCTGCATATGGAGTAACCAGAAACCCTTGGAATACAGAGCATGTTCCGGGTGGTTCTTCAGGTGGTTCTGCAGCGGCAGTTGCAGGTAAGGAATGCTTTTTTGCCCTTGGCTCGGATACAGGTGGATCTATCAGACAGCCTGCATCCTATTGCGGTATTGTAGGAATGAAGCCAACATATGGAACAGTTTCACGATATGGACTTGTTGCATATGGCTCATCCTTGGATCAGATTGGACCATTATGTAAAGATGTTACTGATTGTGCAACCATTATGGAAATAATTGCAGCCCATGACCCAAAAGATTCAACATCCATAAAGAGAGAGGATACGGATTTCACATCTGCATTAGTGGATGATGTTAAGGGTATGAAAATTGGAATTCCGAGCACTTATTTTGGTGAAGGACTTGACCCTCAGGTTAAGAAGAGCATTATGAATGCTGTTAAGGTGCTGGAAGAAAAGGGTGCAATAGTCGAAGAGTTTGAGCTTAATCTTGTGGAATATGCCATTCCTGCATACTATACAATTGCGGCAGCAGAAGCCAGCTCTAACCTTGAGCGATTTGATGGTGTTAAGTATGGATATCGCGCCAAGGACTACAAGGGGCTCCATAATATGTATAAGAAAACCCGCTCACAGGGCTTTGGAGCTGAGGTTAAGAGAAGAATTATGCTGGGTTCTTTTGTTCTTAGTTCCGGATATTATGATGCATATTATCTTAAGGCACTGAAAGTAAGAGCTTTGATAAAAAAGGCCTTTGATGACGCTTTTTCCAAATATGACGTAATTATTGGACCGGTAGCACCGACTACAGCTCCGAAACTGGGGGATTACCTTTTGGACACAATGAAGATGTATCTTAGTGATATTTATACCATTTCACTTAATCTTGCAGGACTTCCGGGTATGAGTGTGCCATGTGGTAAGGACAGCAATGGGCTTCCTATTGGTATGCAGCTTATAGGTGACTGCTTTAATGAAAAAAATCTTATCCGTGCTGCTTTTTCGTATGAGCAGGCACGAGGAAAATTTGAATAAAAGGAGGAGCAAGTTATGGCAAAAAATTACGAAACTGTAATTGGTCTCGAGGTGCACGTTGAACTTGCTACCAAGACCAAAATTTTTTGCGGGTGCTCTACTGAGTTTGGTGGTGCACCAAATACACACACATGTCCGGTGTGTACAGGTATGCCGGGCTCTCTTCCTGTATTAAACAAACAAGTTGTAGAATATGCGGCAGCGGTGGGACTTGCAACTAATTGTACAATTACCCAAAACTGCAAATTTGACAGAAAAAATTATTTTTATCCGGATAATCCACAAAATTATCAGATTTCTCAGCTATATTTTCCAATATGCAGGAACGGATGTGTTGACATAGAGCTTTCGGATGGAACTGTTAAGCCAATCAGAATCCATGAAATTCATATGGAGGAGGATGCAGGAAAGCTTATTCATGATGAAGTAAGAGATGTATCTCTGGTAGATTATAACCGTTCCGGTGTTCCCCTTATTGAAATTGTTTCTGAACCTGATATGAGAAATGCAGAGGAAGTGATTGCTTATCTTGACAAGCTTCGTTTGATTATTCAGTATCTTGGAGCATCTGATTGTAAGCTTCAGGAGGGCTCTATGAGAGCTGATGTTAATTTGTCTGTAAGAGAGATTGGCGCAAGTGAGTTTGGAACCAGAACAGAGATGAAGAATCTTAATTCTTTTAGTGCTATATCAAGGGCAATTGAAGCAGAGAGAGACAGACAGATTGCGCTTATTGAATCCGGTGAACCAGTAATTCAGGAGACCAGAAGATGGAATGATGATAAGGGCTATTCCTATGCGATGCGTTCTAAAGAGGATGCACAGGACTACAGATATTTTCCTGACCCGGATTTGGTTGCGGTTGGCATAAGTGATGAATGGCTTGAAGAAATTCGTTTTCGTCAGCCGGAGTTTAAGACGGAGAAGATGAAGCGTTACAAGGAAGAGTTTGGCATTCCTGACTATGATATTAATATAATTACAGATTCTAAGAAAATGGCAGATATTTTTGAAGCCACAACAGCTATTTGTAATAATCCTAAGAAGGTATCTAACTGGCTTATGGTAGAGACCATGCGTATTCTTAAAGAGGAAAGTATGGATGTTACCGACATCAGTTTTTCTCCTGAAAATCTTGCCAAATTAATTAATCTTACGGAGTCGGGTGCGATTAACAGTTCTGTGGCGAAGGAAGTATTTATTAAAATTTTTCATAATAACATTGACCCTGATAAGTATGTTGAAGAGAATGGATTAAAACAGGTCAATGATGAAGGCGCCTTGAGACAGGCGGTAGAAGATGTGGTTAAAGCTAATCCGCAATCCGTAGAGGATTATAAGAATGGTAAAGAAAAGGCAATTGGATTTTTAGTTGGACAGACTATGAAAATTATGAAGGGAAAAGCCAACCCGGGAATGGTTAATGAAATGTTAAAAGAAATTCTTAGCAAATAGGGGTTGAGAAATTCTTAAAATAATTCTATAATTATAGTTAGTCTATTATGATAAAATTGTAAGGAGGCATATGGTTATGGAAGAGAGAAGAAAGAACCCTAGAATCAAAATAGAACTTGATTTAATGGTTTCATCATTATTTATTCAGGATAATGAAAAAATCCAGATTGAATCACCAATCTACGTTAAGGATGTGTCCAGAACGGGAATTGGATTTGTATCTAAGAGTATTTTGCCAATGAATTATTATTTCAATGCGGCGCTTAAAATCGGTGGAGATGATTCTACATTATATAGTGTTGTTAAGATTATCCGTTGTGAAGCACTTGATAATGATGAGTATGCATATGGTTGTGAGTTTATAGGAATGGCACCGGTTTTGAACTATATTTTTGATGATTTAGAAAAGGGTAACTAGAATATATTATTTAGAGGTGGCATATGAGTAAATCAGTAAAACTATCTGGAGGTAAATACGGACTTAAGGAAAGCCTAATTTCAATTAAGAAAAAAGAAGTTGAGATGTATGCTAAACTTTTGTCGGAGCGTGAGCAGGGCATTGAGAGCCAGAGCTCACAGATAGCAGAAATTGCAGAGAATACCAGCAGTAAGATTGCTCAGATTGAAAAAGAATATACGATACGTATACGTAATAACGACAGGGAGCATGAACAGCTGGTTAAAGAGCTGGAAGCTGCTAAAGCTGACCTTGAAGTTGCAAAGGTTGAATTGGAGAAGTGTTCATTTCTTGCAGTAAGTAAGAAAAAGGCTTTGACGGAGAATGTTGAGGACCTGGAGAGTAAGGTTAAGAAATTAAGTAACAGACTCAGAATTAATGAAACAACCGGGCAGGAGCTTATTCAGGCAAGAGATAAGAATATAAGCAGACATGAAGGTGGCTCCGGTAATATTAAAAATACCATTGAAGAGGATAAGAAGGATGCAGAAGTGCTGAGAGAAAGTCTTGGCGAGAAACAGCAGGATTTGGAAGCCTTGGAAGTAATGGGAGATGAAGATATTATTAAGCTGTTTGCGGATGATGAAGTACTGAAGGAATACATTAAGTATATTATTCAGGAAGAGAAAGAGGGAATTACATTCCTCAAGATTCAGGAGAAAAATGCTATTTTTGTTGCAATTCCTGAAAAGAGAACAGCGGGTGCACTTAATGATTTGTTGAAAAATAAGAAAGTCGACAGGGTTCCGAACAGTGAACCTCCAATTTTTAAAAGCTTAGAAGCGTAGAAAATAAGAGCCGTTGCTAATTGTGATATGTAGCAACGGCTTCTGATTTAGTTGTCTTCTTTGAAATCTTCGTCTGTAAAAGGGTCGTCCTTTTCATCGGCGTATATTTTTTCCTCTTCTTCTAATGGTGGCTTGGACAGCTTAAAGAACATTATAAGAAAATGAAGCATTATTGGTACGATTAAGGTTGCCGCAAGACTCGCCTTAAGGAAATTAAGTGCTGCGGGACTATGGATTATTGCTAATATAAGTGAGGTAACATACATTCCCACGAGAATAACTATTCCTGCAATTGCAAGAATTCTTTTAGCAGGCATTTTTTCTTTCATTTTGGTCTCTCCATTTCTACTTTAGCTTCTTAAAATACATCATTAATCAATTCAAGTAAGAGTATAACAGCAAAAAAGCTATAATTAAAGACTTTTTTAAAATTTTTATGTTTGACTGAATCGTAAGATTGTTATATACTTTCCTTGTTGTAAAAAATTACGTTATTTTAAGGAGAAACGGTAATGGCTTTATTAGAAACATGGAGAAAAAAAGCGTATGACCAGAATGCAGACCAGCAGAAGTTGCAAATGTTCTGGGCTAATTATTTTAATTATGAGAAAGAAATCTACGAAAAGATTCTTAAGACCCCTGATGAACCTGTTGAGGGAACAGTTAAGGAGTTGGCTGAGAAGTTTGGCGTTGATTTAATGATAATGGTTGGTTTCCTTGATGGAATTAATGACAGTCTTAAGGAAGCTAATCCAATAGATACTATGGAAGAGGATACCAAGGTAAGCCTTGACTATGATGTGGAGCTTCTCTACAAGAATATGGTAGGAGCTAAGGCTGACTGGTTATATGAGCTTCCTGAATGGGATGCCCTTATTGATGCTGATAGAAGAAAGGAGCTCTATAAGGAGCAGAAGCTTTCAACAACAGTGGTTAAGGATAAGAAGGTTGGTCGTAACGACCCATGTCCATGTGGCAGCGGACTTAAGTATAAGAAGTGCTGTGGTAAGAACGCGTAAGTAAACAGAGGTTGTGGATATGGACGAAAGAGTCAGGGAACTTCTAAAGAATAGTAAACCAATTCCGGCAGGAGTAGATGAACAAGCCAAGTAAAAAAGGCTGAGTGCAAAATCAATTATAATATTGGTTATCTGTTTAGTCGGATGTGCAGTGTTGTGTATTGTTGAAGGTATGGAATTTGGAGCAATGAAGATAATGGGTGCTTTTGTACTTGTTATTGGAATAATTATTCTGTTCTTGGAGCTAAGGATAAAATTAAGATTAAATCCTATGAAAAAATTTATACCATACATATGTATGTTGAGGGCTCAGTGTATTATAATAGAGGTTTTCAAGTAAAGGCCTGTTATTATGACAATGCGTATCACGCATTTAACAAAACTACTATGCGTATTGACAGAATGGATGCCAAATATCAACCAATTAGAGCCGGACAGATCATTAAAGTTTTAGTTGGTGTTAAGAAGTCAAAAATACATTATATTGCTTTAAAATAATTGTTTAAGAGTTGCGATGATTGTTCATTGCGACTCTTTTTTGTCCCGTCGAAGGTTATTTCCGAAAGGAATTAACCTATAAAAAACACGGCACCAAGGGGTGTGCCAGAAAGAAGGAGGAACACAGTATGTTTAGAAAAAAACTACTGGCAATGGGATTAGTAATTACCATTGCACTATGTGGGTTATCTGGGTGCACAAGCAATAGCACAACAGTACCACAGGAAACAACGCCACCGGAGATAACGTCCGGTGAGGAAGAAACAAGTACAGAGGAGGAATCTACAACAGAGTATGACAATACTTCCGATGTATATGGAAGAGTTGATGCAGAGGATATCTGCAAACATCTTGTAATTGATGGCAAGCAGGTCGATTTCCCATGGACACTGAATGCGTTGGGAGACGAATATGACTTTGATGAACCTGTTAGTGATGAAAATGGTTTAACGCATGCGGCGGGTCTTTATTACAATGATAATTTAAAATTTGTTGTTGGTGTCTGGGACGATGGTGAAGTTGATAGAGACTCATTAATTTACTACTTTAGTTTTGGAATAAATGAGGGAGTTTCATTATATGATTTCAAAAAAGGCGATACAATGTCAAATGTAATAGAAAAGTTGGGTGAACCAGACGAAATTGACGATGAAGGACCGACTACTGTGTACAGATATTGGAGTGACGATATATATTTATATATGAGCTTTTTTACGGAAGATGAAAAATTAAGAGCTATTGGTGTGGAAATACCAAAAGAAGTATTGGAAGGAGAAGATAAGTAATGTACGAAGAGAAGATAGCAGAAGCAATAAAAGAATTACAGGAAGAAATGGGAAGTCTGGCAGGTGAAAATGCTTTAGAGCTTGCAACAATAATCATTAAAAAGGTATTGGATGTGAACGAGCTTACACAAAATCAGGTATATCAGTGTGTATTTCTTGAGTATGAAACTGGTGAGGATCTTTTTAATAATATAATTGAGAAGTATCATATAGACAGAACTAAACTAAAGGCTATAAATACGGGTTCAGAGATAATCGGTAATCTTGGAACATTTGTTGATATTATTAAAAATATTGCGGGTATTTATGAAACTATAGAGCTTAATGGTATAGATGATAATTCACCTTCAATATTAGCGAAAACTTTTGGGCTTCTTAGTAATGCCATTGATTTCATCCCAGGAGCACAGATATATTCAATCCAATTATCCATAGCTCAGAGTATATTAGAAGATGCTGCCGAAATGGTTAATCAGCGTGTTGCAATGTACAATGAATTAGATGCAATGCTCGAGGAGGTTATGGGTGGAAGTTCAACAGGTGAAAGTGCAAATGAGCTTATAAATATCTACACTGTTGTCACCAATTTTGAAAATAGTGGCTCATTGGAGGATATCAAGTTTTAC
>CAZNUK010000001.1:56823-143041 GCA_964576255.1 uncultured Butyrivibrio sp. | reverse complement strand
GAGCAGTGGACTGAAAATCCACGTGTCACTGGTTCGATTCCGGTTCTGGGCACTTTTTATATCATTTTATATTTGTTTGTAGGAATCTCCGATGTGAGGTTCTTTTTTTTACTATAAAAGGAATCTTAAATGTGCTATAGTAATATAGTATAGATACAAGGAGGGAATAATATGTATAATTTTTCTGAACACGAATGGGGGCTGGTACTTGCCGGAGGTGGCGGTAAGGGAGCATATCAGGCTGGTGTTTTTAAAGCCTTGGAGCAATACGGAATTAGTGATATGATTACAGCGGTTTCAGGAGCCAGCGTGGGAGCACTGAATATGGTGCTATTTGATAATTCAGATGCCAAGCTTGCAGAAAAGATTTGGAGTGATATTTCTCCCGAGCAGTTTTTGCAAATAGATGAAAAGCTTATAGATTTTAGGGAAGGCTTTGTTTCAAGAGAAGGTCTATTAAATATTGTGGACAAATATATAGATATGGAACAGCTTAGAAACAGCCAGAGACGATTATATGTATCTGTAACAGAATATGATGATAATGGTGGCGGGGAGGGAATTGCCAGATATTTTTCGCTGAATTATCGTCCAGATGAGGAGATTAAAAAAATATTACTGGCATCTTCAGCTCTACCTATAATATATTCACCGGTTGAAATTGGGGGGAAGATGTATAGGGATGGCGGAATTAAGGATAATCTGCCAATTATGCCATTGTACATAGAAGGAATCCGTAATTTTATTGTGGTGGGAATGTCTCCTGAGACTAAGATTAATTATGAAAAATACCCTGATGCAAAATTCATCTTTATTAAGCCTCATAAGAGTATTGGTGATTTTATTGATGGAACTTTAGATTTTTCTTCAACCGGAGCAAAGCTTAGGATGGAGCTTGGATACTTGGACGGAGTAAGAGAGTTGAGTTTTTACGGCAGAGATGACGCTGAATCTAAGCAACAATATATGATGTCCGTTAACAGTGATTATCTTAATTTTGAATATAAGACCAGACATACCAGACTGGAGAACACAATTAATTCAGAGATGAACAAAATTAATGATTTATTTAACAAATATATGTAGGAATAACAATGGGAGAATTAATTAAGGCGTTAGAAAAACATCATAATGATGGCATATATCCTTTTCATATGCCGGGGCACAAAAGACAAGCGAAGTGGATTGTGAATCCCTATGAATACGATATTACGGAGATAGAGGGATTTGACGATTTACATAATCCAAAAGAGATTTTAAAAAAACTTTTGGATAGGATTAAAGAGCTCTATGGATGTGGAAAAGTTTTTATTTTGGCTAATGGCAGTACAAGTGGAATATTGTCTGCGATTTCATCAGTAATAGATTACAATGACAAAATTCTTATTGCAAGAAATTGTCATAAATCTGTATATAACGCAGTTTTCCTCAGAAAAGGAAAAATAGAATATATTTATCCACAAATTGACAGGGATACGGGGATAAATATGCCCATTACAGCAGAGCAGGTGGATAAGATGCTAATGACTAACCCTGATACGAAAGCGGTAGTTATTACATCTCCAACATATGAGGGTGTTATTAGTAATATTGATGAAATTGCCAAGGTTACACATAGGTACGGGGCAATTCTTATTGTGGATGCCGCACATGGAGCACATATTGGTTTAAATGGGGGTACAACCATAGGTGAATCAAAAGCAGATATTGTAATAATGAGTCTTCATAAAACATTACCTTGTTTTACTCAGACAGCCGTATTATGTGTCAATAATATTTTGTTATATGACAGAATTAAAAAATATGTTGATATGTACGAAACCTCCAGTCCTTCATATTTGTTTTTGGCAGGTGTAGAGGCTTGTATTGATTATGTGAAACAGGGTGATAGATTTGAAGAATATTACAGTCGTCTTTTTGATTTGAGAAAAGATTTTTTAGTCCTTAAACATCTGAGATTATTCGAGCCGGATTGTAGTTATGATTATTCTAAAATTGTAATTGATACATCAAAAACTAATATTAACGGTGTACAACTTAAAAATTTACTTTTAAATAAATATGGTATAGAATTAGAAATGGCATCGGGTGATTATGTTTTGGCAATGACCTCCTGTATGGACACTATGGATGGATTTAACAGGTTGAGGAAGGCTTTGTTAGAAATTGATACGTCACTTGTGCATGGTAAGGCCGCAGAATACAGCGGGGCATATCCGAGTAAAAAGGTATATGAAGCTTGGGAATGCGAAGCAATGGATACTGAATTAATTATGCTTAAGGATGCAAGCGGTTATGTAAGCAGTGAATATGTATATTCGTATCCACCCGGTATACCGATTGTAATTCCCGGAGAGGTTATTACGGAATCACTTATTGAATATTTAACAAGGTGCAAAGACTCGTTGGTTGAGATTAGAGGAATTTGCGATAAGAAAATACGAATTATACAAGGAAAATTTTATGGCTAAAATATATGTAATTATGGGAAAAAGCTCGACTGGAAAGGATACAATTTATAGCAGACTCAAAGATGTGGACGAGGTCAAATTTAATAATGTAATTATGTACACAACAAGGCCTATGAGGGAAGGAGAGGTTGAGGGAAGAGAGTATTTTTTTACATCTGATGATAAGGTAGCAGAGTATCAGAAACGGAAAAAAATAATTGAGCTTCGTGAATATAATACGGTTCATGGTGTGTGGAAATATTTTACGCTTGATGATGGTCAGATTGATTTGACTACAGATAAAAAGTATTTAATTATTGCCACTCTTGAAGCCTACAATAATTATCTGAAATATTATGGAAGTGATGTTGTTGTTCCGATATATATAGAAGTAGAGGATTCTGTAAGAATTCACAGAGCCTTGGCGCGTGAGGACGCTCAGGAAAATCCTAAATATGCTGAGATGTGCAGAAGATTTTTGGCAGATGAACAGGATTTTTCAGAGGATAAAATTGCAGAGCTTGGGATTACCAAAAGATATAAGAACCAAGAATTGGATACCTGCATCAGGGAAATTATAGATGAAGTTACCAGAAGCTAATTGCTGGTCATAAAAGGCAGTTTATGATATAATTAGATTTAACCCATAAAAAGGAGGAGCGGTATGTCAATTAAAATTAATGAAGTAAATGCAACAACACAGGTAGAGAACCAGACTACCGCAAAAGCTGCAAGTGGGGAATTTAAATTTATGCTTGTGAGCAATATTGAAGAGAAGGAACTTCAAAGTAAGCTTACAACATTGATGGACCAGATTACTGCCCAGGGGGACAAGCTTGCCAAGCATATGGATATTGCAGATATGAAGCGATATCGTGGGCTTGTTAAGGATTTCCTTAATGAGGTAGTAAACCGCTCTCATGAATTTTCCAGAGAAAACTTTCTTGACAGAAGAGGACGTCACAGAGTTTATGGAATTGTAAGACTAGTGGACAAGAATCTGGACGATTTGGCTCAGGAGCTTGTTAAAGAAGAGAAGGATAATCTCACCGTTTTAAATAAAGTTGGAGAGATTAAAGGTTTGTTGTTAGATATCATCGCGTAGATGGGGGATTGATTATGGTAGGTTATAATGAAATTTTAGGACATGAAAATATTATAAAGCAGTTAAAGAATGCAATTAGTGGAGATAAGGTGAGTCATGCATATATTCTTAACGGCGAGGATGGTTCAGGCAAGAATATGTTAGCAAAGGCTTTTGCCAAGGCACTTTTATGTGAAAAAGGTTTACCGGAGGGCTGTGGCGAGTGCCATTTTTGTAAGCAGGTTGACAGTGACAATAATCCGGATTTGGTATATATTACTCACGAAAAACCGGCAAGTATTGGTGTCGAGGATGTAAGAGAGCAATTAGTTGAGGACATTCAGATTAAGCCATATAATGGAAGATATAAAGTATATATAATTGACGAGGCAGAGAAGCTGACAGTTCAGGCTCAGAATGCTATTCTTAAAACAATCGAGGAACCGCCGGCATATAGTGTGATTTTATTTTTGACTAATAATGCGGATATTTTTCTGCCTACAATAATTTCACGTTGTATTATTTTTAACCTCAGACCGCTTAGAGAGAGTGAAATAATGGAATATCTGATAGCTAAATTCAGAATTCCTGAGTATGAAGCCAAAATCTGTGCATCCTATGCCCAGGGTAAGTTAGGAAGAGGAATTAAGCTCGCATCATCGGAGGAGTTTTCTCATATTAAGGAAGAGGCTCTTAAGCTGGTTAATAATGTGTATACATATGACATTGCGGATTTAATTGATGCGGTTAAAAGAGTTACAGAGTTTAAGATTTCTGTTAATGAATATATCGACCTTTTGCAGATGTGGTACAGGGATGTTCTGCTTTTTAAGGTTACGAAGGACCCTAACAGTCTGATTTTTGCGGATGAGATTAATGGAATTCGTAAGCAGGCAAGCAGAAGCTCTTATGAAGGACTGGAGCGCATCTTATATGGACTTGATGTGGCAAAAGCGAGATTAAAGGCCAATGTTAATTTTGAGTTGACCATTGAGCTGATGTTATTGACTATTAAGGAGAATTAAAATGATAAAAGTAATTGGTGTCAGATTTAGACAGGCGGGGAAGGTGTATTATTTTGACCCGCAGGATATGATAATAGAAAAAGGACAGCATGTTATTGTTGAGACTGCCCGAGGTGTAGAATACGGGGATGTTGTAATGGGCAACAGAGAGGTTGAAGAGGAGAAAGTAGTACTTCCCCTTAAGCCGGTTATCAGAATCACAACCCCTGAGGATGATGAAAAAGAACTTGCTAATCGTAAGAAGGAAAAAGAGGCATTTGCCGTATGTCTTGAAAAAATCAAAAAACACGAGCTGGATATGAAGCTTATTGATGCTGAATATACCTTTGATAATAACAAGGTTTTGTTTTATTTTACAGCGGACGGACGAATTGATTTCAGAGAGCTTGTTAAGGATTTGGCAGCAGTATTCAGAACCAGAATAGAGCTTAGACAGATTGGTGTCCGCGATGAGACTAAGATTAAGGGTGGACTTGGAATTTGCGGAAGAGTACTTTGTTGTAATTCTTATTTATCAGAGTTTGCGCCTGTATCTATTAAGATGGCTAAGGAACAGAATTTATCACTTAACCCTACTAAGATTTCGGGTGTATGTGGCAGATTGATGTGCTGTCTTAAGAATGAGCAGGATACCTATGAGTATCTTAACAGTAAGCTTCCTGATGTAGGAGACAGAGTTACTACGCCGGAGGGACTTAATGGAGAAGTTCACAGTGTAAGTGTACTTCGTCAGTTGGTTAAGGTAATTGTTACATTGGGTAATGATGAGAAGGATATCAGAGAATACAAGGTATCAGAACTGAAATTCAAACGTAATAGAAGAAGAAATATTAATAAAGATGATTTTTCTGATGCAGAAATTAAGGCATTAGAGGAATTAGAGCGTAAGGAAGGAAAATCCAAATTAGATGATAACTAATTTAAATCCTGACGAGAGACTGGATGATTTACAACGAGATGGCTATAAGCTTATTCAAAATACTAAAATATTCTGCTTTGGAATGGATGCGGTTTTGCTTAGTGCATTTGCTAAAGTATCAGAAGGCGAGAGGGCTTTGGATTTGGGCACAGGTAATGGTGTTATTCCAATTTTACTTAAGGCAAGAACCAGGGGAAGACATTTTACCGGGCTGGAAATACAGGATATTAATGTGGATATGGCAAAAAGAAGCGTTGAATACAATCATCTGGAGGAAAGTGTTGAAATAGTTCAAGGTGATATTAAGGAGGCTTCTGCAATTTTTGGAGGAGCCTCTTTTGACGTGGTAACTACTAATCCACCTTATATGAATGAAAACCATGGTTTACAGAATCCGGAAAGCCACAAGGCTATTGCCAGACATGAGATTTTGTGCACACTGGAGGATGTTATTCGAGAAGGTACAAGGGTGCTTAAACCGGGTGGGAAGTTTTTTATGGTACATAGACCTCAGAGGCTTGTGGAGATTTTTGAGCAAATGAGAAAATATGGGCTTGAGCCCAAAAGAATGAGGTTAGTACATCCTTTTATTGATAAACCTGCCAATATGGTATTGGTGGAAGGTGTAAGAGGTGGGAAGCCACAGCTGACGGTTGAAGAACCTCTGATTATCTATGTTGATAAGGGTGTTTATTCCCAAGAGGTTATTGATTTGTATGAGAATTAATGAGGTTTTATATGGAACAAAATAAAGGCAAATTGTATTTATGTGCAACGCCAATTGGTAATCTGGAGGATATGCCGGTAAGGGGAATCCGAATTATGAAAGAGGCAGATCTGGTTGCGGCAGAGGATACAAGAAATAGCATAAAAATAATGAATCATTTTGATATAAAAACACCCATGACCAGTTATCATGAGCATAATAAGGTTGAAAAAGCAGCAGTTCTAGTGGATAAAATTCTTGCAGGAAAGACCATTGTGTTGATAAGTGATGCAGGAACTCCGGGAATCTCTGATCCGGGGGAAGAGTTAGTCAGACAATGTGTGGAGGCAGGAATAGAGGTATTGTCAATTCCGGGACCAGCAGCCTGTATTAATGCGTTAATTGTGTCAGGTTTGCCTACAAGAAGATTTGTATTTGAAGCTTTTTTACCATCGGATAAGAAGGAAAGAGGATATGTGCTGGAGGAATTGGAAAATGAAACCAGAACAATAATTATTTATGAAGCCCCTCATCGTCTTATTAAAACCCTTACAGAGCTTACCGGACATCTGGGAGATAACCGCAAAGTTGCAGTGTGCAAAGAACTGACCAAAAAACATGAAACAGTATATAGAAGTACTCTTTTGGAAGCGGTATCCTATTATGAGAATAACGAGCCAAGGGGGGAATATGTTATTATAATTGAGGGAAAAAGTCGTCAGGAAATTATAAAAAGCGAACAGGATAGTTGGAAGGAAATGACTGTTGAAGAACATCTTGATTATTACATTAATAATGGTGTGGATAAGAAGGATGCAATGAAACTTGTAGCCAAAGACAGGGGGGTCTCCAAAAGAGATATTTATAACCTGACACAAAAATAAATTAAATTTTTCTTAAAATTATTAAAAAAAAATAAAGTGCGCCAAAGCTGTTGACGAAGGACAGTTTTGGCGCTATATTTATGCTTACATTCGAATTGTAGCGAGGTCATCGCATTCAGAAATATCGATATTTCCGACATTATTTTTGTTGGAGGTGGTGTGTATTAATACATCAGAAATTTCTAAGAAGTCACTGGAATCCATTGTTAGAACTTCAGGGGACAGGATTGTTACAGGATATGTGAGATTCAAGAAAATCAAGTCCGTTGGAGGTTATCAAAAGGCCTGTGAGAGAGCAAGGACACATTTGTCCAAGATAACGGGGGCAAGGTGTCTTAAAGACGGAACCTATGTCGTAGTAGTAAGATTTCGCCTTATTGTTTTTATTGTTCCAATTTTATTAGGGCTTTTGCTCTTCTTGATTGGGAGACTGACCTATAAGGCAAAAGAAATTCCTTCTAAAGATTACATAAGTCCTGAGTTGCCGACAATTATGGTAGCAGAGGAATATGAAGGAATGTACATTAGTGTTCCGGGAATACGGGAAATAGAGGTTACCACAGAAATTCCCCAAATAGGGTTATATAACCCGTCAATTAATAACTGCACATTATTGTATGAGGTGTTTTACGAGGAAGTTCTAATTGGAAAAAGTGGATATATTTATCCGGGACAGAAAGAATTAGTAACACTTAAACTGCCTGAGGATAAGGGAGTGTATGAATTTAAAGTGGTTGCAAGGGGTTTTTCTCTTGACCAGAAAGAAGAATATAACTCTCTTGTGCAAAAGGTAATGGTCACTTATGTTTAAAAGAAAGGTTGAGGAAGTTTTATGGGAAAGAAAATTTTAACAGTATTATTAACTTTGTATCTGGTTTTGGCTACAAGCGTGTCCCTGGATGCGGCGACGCTGACTGCGGATGGGGATTTTGTGGAGGTTCCGGTAAAGTATTCCGTGAATAACACAGAATATATTATTACTATACCGGCAGAAATAACTTTGGATAGTACGGATACAAGTTTTGAAATTACAGCAGAGAAGATGAATTTAAGACCAGATGAGGAGGTTATTGTAAAAATATCTTCAGGATGTGACAGTAACGGGATGGTAACCCTTACACGACAGCAGTCGGACAGGGAAAATGCGCCCACCCTTACTTCAACTTTAACGCAAAATGGGGTTAATATTGCATCCAATGAATATATAGTGGGAAAATTTGTGGATGGAGAAAATAGTCTCACTAATACTTTGGGAACAGTAATAATGAGTGCACCTAAGATAGATGAAAATACCAAAGCGGGAGATTATCTGGGAAATCTTCAGTTTGAGGTAGAATTGAGAAAGGCGCAAAATGAATAAAATAAAATTAATATTATGTGGTGCTTTAATATGTATTTTTATTCCTCTTAGTATATATGCAGCTACCATATGGAAAGGTAAGGAAGTATACTATCCGGATAAGTCAGGAGTTCTTTGGGAGGTTAAAGCTGAGTCCATAGAAAAAGTAACCAATCCCGGAGCTGTCTATAGTATTAATGACCTATCAGAGTATTCTGCATATATAACTAATCAGGTAGCCTTTATAGGTGACAAAATAGAGCATAGCTTTTATTGGTATAATAAGTCCCGGTTAACTTATGTAAAACTTATTAAAGTTGTTCCGGGACAGGATGTATCATTTCTATTTTCAGCAGAAAAATATGTTTGTTGCGCAGAGTATGACAGCAGTTATACTTTATTGCGGGACGGGGATTGGCTTACAACCGGAGATACCCTTACGGTTACAGACAGCACGGAATGGCTTGTTCTGATTTTTAGGAATGCAACCGGAGACTTATCGGCCGGTGCAGGGCAGGAGTATGAAATCACCACAACGGATATACAGGATTTGACGCATAAATATCTAATTCTGGAGCCATTTACATATACGTTTAATCTTAATGGAGGCAGTTATGGTGGTTATGCTAATTCATTTACGATAAAAAGATTGGGGGTGACCAAAATGACTTTACCGGCTCCAACAAGAATTGGTTACACATTTTCAGGCTGGAAGGCTAAGGATGGCGTGGTATATAATACAGAAATTCCTGTGGAATATAATCAGGCATTATTTGCTGATGCAGTACTGGAGGCAGTGTGGAATCCGATTACACCTACGGGAATTGTTCTTAATAAAACAGATATTGTTTTGGAGGAAAATTCGGAGGATAGTGCTACTCTGACAGCGATGGTTTATCCCTCTAATTCTCTGGATAAATCTGTTACATGGACAAGCAGCAATCCGTCTGTTGCAACGGTAAGCAGTACGGGAGTTGTAAAGCCGGGGAAGGCCGGAAAGACGATTATTACAGCAACAGCATCTAATGGAATGAGTACAAGCTGCACAGTGTATGTAATGGGTTTTCAGGTGAGCCTTCCGGAGTATTGTTCTTTGGACGAAAGCTATGAAATAAAGGTGGATGTATTTTATAATGGGGATAGCACCTCCGAAGGGAGAAAACATATTTTGCTTGAAACTGATGATTCAGTGGAACTGGTGCGTGTGGGAGATGTTGACACAACCTGTCAGGTGTTGGCAGAAACCTCTGTAACTTATGGTGGTGATTATAACCGTGTAAATAACAATAGATGTATTGTGAATACGACAGAGTCCGTTTCAGTATTTTACCGGCTAAAGTCGGCAGAAGAAATACAAAAAAACGGAGACTATGAAGGAAGTGTTACCTTCAGTGTCTCCGTACAGTAATCAGTGTGCAAACAATAATGCAAGGGAAATAACAATCTGTATTATTGAAAATCTAAAAACTACCTGAGTATCTGACCAGCCTTTATTTTTACGCATATGGTCATGTATTGGAGTTCGGGTATTAGCAAGTATTTTAATCTTAAGAAAACGAAGAAGAAATACTTTAACTAAACCAAGTCCACCATCAATAATAATTACAAATGCCGCAGGGATGAATAAAAGTGGGCTCCCGGTTTTGAGAATAATCACGGCGAGGAAAAAGCCTATTGCTCGCGAACCTGCATCTCCCATCAGCAAACGGCTAGGGGAAGCATTATACCATAAGTAGCCCAACAGGCATACGGCAAACAGAAGAATCATATGTTTAACCGTTGCATCTATACCCTTAATCTGGCATATACCATAAATTGTTATAAGGGATATAAGGGATAAGGTTCCGCAAAGACCATCTACACCGTCGGAGCAGTTGGTTACATTAATACTTGCCCATATCAAAATTACTGCAAGAATTACAAATAATACAGGATGAAGTGTAAAGCTGATTGCGTCTGAGTAAAACAAATTAATTGTAGTCCCATTATAGGACACATAGGTTATTGCACAGGCAACAGCGATAACAAGATCTATAAGAGCCTTTTTATACTCACCCCAGGGTGAGTTGGCTCTGTCATCCAGATAACCGCTGAGCATGGCTGCGACAATAAGCAGAATGTATATGAGCATCTCGTTGGAATACGGAATGAATAAAATGGAATATACCGCAAAAATTAATACAAAAATAATTCCGGCACCACGAGGTTTACCTTCGGATTTCTTACCGTTAATGGCAAATGCCCTGCCCTGGTCACGAGGTAAAATATTCTTGCATAAGTTAATTGCCACACAGGTAGTGGCAAATGCAATTAATATACTTATAAAAGTCACTTCATTTATGTAAGCTGAGTCCAATAATTTAAAAATCATATGTGTCCTGCCCTTCTCTAAAAATAGGAAAATACTACATACGAGATTATAGCACAATAATATAGAAATATGCAAAAAAATATGATATAATTGTTACATTATTAAACGTGAATTGGAGAAGCCTATGGAAAAACACGAAGTATTTTTAACAGACACCGATTGCTACATATTTGGATGTGGTAATCATTATGAGATTTATGAGAAGATGGGAGCACATCTTGCCGTTAAGGATGGCGTGGAAGGAGTATATTTTGCAGTATGGGCACCTAATGCAGAAGTTGTTAGTGTAGTTGGAGATTTCAACAACTGGTGCGGATATGGTTTTGAGATGAACAGAATTGGAGATTCAGGAATTTTTGAATTGTTTACGGACCGTGCAGGCTTAGGAAGCAAATACAAATTCCATATTTCTTCCAAGAATGGAATGAAGCGTTTTAAAGCGGACCCATATGCTAATTATTCTGAGTTAAGACCGGATAATGCTTCTATTGTAACAGATCTTAATCAATTTGTATGGACTGATGACAAATGGATTGAGAAAAAGACCAGCGAAGAACCTTGGAGAGAGCCAATGGCAATTTATGAGGTACACCTTGGTTCCTGGAAAAAACAGGATGACGGAACATATGATGGTTTTATGAATTATCGTGTTCTTGCACATCAGTTGGCAGAATATTGTGAGTATATGGGATATACTCATATTGAGCTTGTAGGAATTGCAGAGCATCCATTTGATGGCTCATGGGGATATCAGGTAACAGGATATTATGCACCAACCTCAAGACATGGTTCACCGGAAGATTTTATGTACTTTATTGACTATATGCATAGCAAAGGAATCGGAGTTATTCTTGACTGGGTTCCTGCACATTTCCCAAGAGATGAGCATGGTCTTGCATATTTTGATGGTACACCTACATATGAATATGCCGATCCACGTAAGGGAGAGCATCCGGATTGGGGAACCAATGTATTTGATTATGGACGTACTCAGGTATATAATTTCCTTATTGCTAACGCATTGTTCTGGGTTGAGAAATTCCATGTAGACGGATTAAGAGTTGATGCAGTAGCCTCTATGCTTTATCTGGATTACGGAAGAAGAGACGGACAGTGGATGCCTAATATTTACGGTGGTAATGGTAATCTCGAAGCAATGGAATTTTTCCGCCATTTCAATAGTATTATGAAAAAACGTAACCCTAGAGTTATTACCATTGCAGAGGAGTCTACAGCATGGCCTGGCGTTACTGCTAGTGCAGAGAACGACGGTCTTGGTTTTACATTTAAGTGGAACATGGGATGGATGCATGACTTCCTTCAATATATGAAGTTAGATCCATTATTTAGAAAGGATAACCATCATAAGCTTACTTTTGGTATGACATATTCTCATAGTGAGAATTTTATTCTTCCATTGTCACACGACGAGGTTGTACATCTTAAGTGTTCTATGATTAATAAGATGCCGGGAATTTACGAAGATAAGTTTGCTAATCTTAAGGTTGGTTATACTTACATGATGGGACATCCGGGCAAGAAGCTTCTGTTTATGGGACAGGATTTTGGACAGTGGGCAGAGTGGAGCGAGGCTAAGTCGATTGACTGGCATTTGATTGATGAGCCATTACACAGAGATTTGAACAATTATTTCAGAGCTCTGCTTAAGATTTACAAAGAGTATGAAGCTAATTCAGACCTTGACCAGTATCCGGAAGGACATAGATGGATTAATGCAGATGATATTTTCAGAAGTATTTACAGCTTTATGAGACTTACTTCAAGCGGCAAGGACAGTCTTGTGTATATATGTAATTTTACTCCAATGGAAAGAGGAGATTACAGGGTTGGTGTGCCTTGTGCAGGAGAGTATACATTACTTCTTAATGAGAAGCTTGAGTCAGGTGCTGTATTTAAAGCAGAAAAATCTGAATGTGACGGACAGCCATATTCATTTGCGTTACCTTTGGCACCATATGGAACTGCAATTCTTAAATTCAATTTGAAGAAGACCAAAAAAGAAGCAGAGACCATAACTATCGTTGAGAAGAAGGGCGTAAAATACGGAACAAGAAATGTCAAGGATTTGGATGACACTGCAGTAGAGGAAGAGACAATAGAAAAAGAGACAACTTAATAGAAGTTGACTAAAAGGGATAAATAAATTCCTTAAAACAGCCGAAATATACCTGTGTATAGAGATATACGCAGGTATTTTTTGCGCGCATTAGAATCGCTTCGCGATGGGTGCGAAAGTAGGCACGGATTTCTTCAAAATCCGCACATTATTTGAGGTGAATTTATGAAAATAGAGAGCTTTAATACAAAAGACTATAATATGAATATTACCAATGAGACACAGACAAAGACTTTTAATGCTAAAGAACTTTCGGATGTAGTGTCTTTTGGTTCAAGTGTAATGGGATTTTTAGGTGAGGAGATGACTAATACATCTCTTTTGGGAGAAAGTGAAGAGACTCTGGATTCGTTAAAGGCGAAAGCAACAGTTCTTAAGGACAATTTAACAGCTATTTTTAACAAAATGGATACAGGAACTGTTGTTAAGATGAATGAAGAGGGTATTGATGTTAATAATATTGAAACGAAGGAATTGGTAACGGTTGTTGAGCAGATACAGATTAAACTCGCCACATATTGTGAGGATTTTGAGGCAACGGTGGATATTGATGCGGCAGCAGTAGCAGATGTAATTGGTCAGGGGGCAGTTGCATATGAGATTTCTAAGAAGATGTCAGAGGCAGGGATGGCACCTGCCAGAGAAAATGTGTCTGAAGCATTGGAAGCATACAATACTGCGTCAGAATTTAATAAGGAGCTTTCTGACGGTACTAAGACCTATTTATTAAAAAACAACCTTAAGCCAAGTATTAAAAATGTATATATAGCAGAGCATGCCAGTGCATCAGCAAATAAGCCAGTTAATCTTAGTGACAAAGAATGGCAGGGAATAATGCCTCAGGTTGAGAAGATTATTGAAAAAGCCAATATGCCGGTGGATGATAAAACACTTAAAATGGCTAAATGGTTAGTGGAGCGGGAAATTCCTGTAACGGAGGAGCAGCTTAATAAGCTTGCGGATTTAGAGGAAGTATCCGCTGTTATAGATAAAGACTTTTTGATTGACAGAATTATTGCAACTATGCAGGAAGGAATGAAAGCAAATAAGACTGTAATAACCGGAGAAAGTCTTCCATGGGAAGAAGCGGTAAGTGCTATAGAAACTGTTAATTCAGCTACTCCTTCTGTAATTATGTGGTGGTCACATTCAGAATTATCATATACTTTGGATGGATTAAGAGATGCCGAAAATCTTAATCAGGAGATGGCTCCGGATGTTGGAGATGAAAAATATCTTAAGGCAACAAGACAGCTTTGGGAAGTAAGACTTATGATGACAGTTAATGCAGGAAGAGCATTGGAAAAGAACGGTATTCAGATTAATACAATGGAAATATCGGATTTGGTGGAGGAGCTTAAGTCTTACGAACAAAGCAGAATTAATGAGAAGCTTTCCAAAAATGAAATGCCATATTCTAAAGAGGATATAACCAGAGCAAATGACGTGATGACAAGATTTATTTCGTTGCGTAAAGCTCCGGCAGTAGTAATCGGAACAGTAATTGATGAAAATAAGCCGGTCAATGCTGTAAATATGGAGGCACATATACCGGAGCTTATTCAGAAATTTGAAAAAGCCGGAAGTGCATATGAAGCATTATCAACTGAAATTCGTAGTGATTTGGGAGATAACATCAGTAAAGCTGTAAAGGCAAGCACCAAGGATATTCTGGAGGGGCTTGGACTTGAAGCTAACAGAGCCAATGAAAGAGCTGTAAGAATTCTTGCCTATAATGATATGGAAATTACAGAGGATAGAATCGATAAAGTTAAAGCAATGGACGAATCCGTAAATACTCTTTTTGAAAGATTGAATCCTGAATGTACTTTAAAAATGCTTAGAGAAGGGGTAAACCCTTTGGAAATGCAGGTTGATGAGCTTAGTGAATATCTTTTGAATATGCAGATGGAACTGGCACCAAGGGATGAGAAATTCTCTGAATTTCTCTACAGACTGGACAAAAAGGGAGAAATATCTTCAGAAGACAGAGAAAAATTTATTGGTGTCTATTCCATGGTAAACAGATTTACCAAAGATGGAATGAATGCAATAGGAGCACTTATTAATCAGAATCTCGAGCTTAATATGGGAAATCTTATGACCGCATATTATAGCAGAAAAGACAGGGGAATGGATTTATCGGTGGACGATACGACTCCAACAATTCATGTAGAAGATAAAGTAACATATTACAAAAATCTTTTTGGCAGAGTAATAGATAAAATAACTCCGGAGGTTCTTACCCAGATGGGTTCGGAGATGGAGGATATGACACCGGAGGAGTTTGCCGAAAAGCTTGTTGAGACTAAATCGGATAATGAGCTTCAATATGAAAAACAACGTATGGATTTGGAGAAGGCTACAAGACTTTCTAATGAAGCATACAAATTTGTAACAGACAATAAACTTTTTGAAAGTGTTAACACTGTTTTGGCAGCAGGAGAATTTCTTGAAGAGCCTGGGAAAGTATTTAAGGACTATAATAGTGAGACCGGGGAAGATGCAGGGGAGGCTCTTTTAAAGGCACTTGACAGTAAAGACGAGATTTTAAAAGAATATGACAAGCTTGTGGATAATACCAGAAAATTACTTGAAGAATCACAGCTTACCAGAAATTCTTATGTGGATATGGAAGCTCTTAGAATGATGGGTAACCAGATTAATATGATTCATTCACTTTCCAGACAAAATTATTTCTGTATTCCTTTTACAGGGGAGAATACAGAAGGAATAATTCATTTAAAAGTGATTGAGTCGGATAATGAGCAGGGCACATTTAATATTAAAATTAACTTAAAAGACAATAGCCGTGTTACTGTTGAAGGAAAAGTTGAAGGTGATAGTGTTAAGGCAACTATTATGTGTCAGAATGAAACTGCTGTTGCCGGATTTGAAAGTCAGATAGAGACGCTTAACAATGAGCTTGAAAAAGCCGGATTTAGGGATATTGCAATAAGAGTTGGCAGGGTTAAAGACCAGCCGGAGGGCAGTAATCAGAGTAAGGAATCCGTATCCACCCAGAGAATTTATCGTGCAACCAAAATTTTTATCTCAAATCTTGCTAATTAAACTACAGGTTATGCCGATATATTAAGTAGATTAAATTGGCAAAAAAATAGAAAGCGGTGAATTAATATGAGAGTAAATTGTAACATTTCAGCCTTAGTGGCAAATACTCAGCTTGGTAGAACGGAATCCGCCTTAGATAAAGCAATAGAGAGATTATCATCAGGTTTAAGAATTAATCATGCAGAAGATGATGCCGCAGGAATGGCAATTTCTAAAAAAATGCATACACAGATTAAGGCATTGGAGCAGTCTAACAGAAATGCATCCGATGGTATATCTGTAGTACAGACAGCAGAGTCAGCGCTTGCTGAGATAGAAGATATGCTTCAGAGAATGAGAGAGTTGGCGGTACAGGCAGCGGACGATACTTATTCTATCGAAGATAAATCAGCTCTTCAGGCAGAAATCAATCAGCTTGTGGAGGAAATTGACCGTGTTGCAACTGATACAGAGTATAATACAATGCCTCTTTTGGATGGAACATTAAGCAGAAGAGCATATGCTAATGTAAATGATGTATATATGATTGATATGTCTGCATCAATTGTTTCAGGAAATTATTCTTTTTCTGTAGATTCTCCTGCACAGAGAGCTTCTCTTACAGCAACCGAGTTTGCAGGAACAATTACCGAGGCACAGGCCGGTTCAATGTTTATTAATGGTGCAGAAATCAAAATAGAGGAAGGTGCATCCTTTAATGATGTGTATCAGGATATTATTGATATGTGTAACCTTGCAGGTGCGACTGTTGAGAATAATAATGACGGTACCTTTAATATTATGAATAGTCTGTATGGAAGTGAAGAAGAAATTAGCATCAGATTTTCACATAGCGAGTTAGCCGATAAGTTCGGAATGCCTCTTAATAGTGTTGCAGCCGGTGAGGATTGCGTGGTAACACTTGGAGATGGATTCTCGGATACAGCAGTTGCAACAGCTAAGGGTGAAAAAATAACAATTGAAGATGTCAATGATTTTGAGATGGTACTTGAGGTGCCGGGAGATGCTATAATTGCTAATTGTACAATGAAGGTAACAGAGCTTGGAATAATGGATATTCAGGTAGGCGCCAATGAGGGACAGCAGTTAAAATTAGATATTCCTAAGGTAAATTGTCATATACTTGGTGTTGATGCATTAGTGGTTAATACCCATGTTGGAGCAGGAATTGCGATGAACAAAATAGACAGTGCTATTTCAGAAATCTCTTCAATCCGTTCAAAGCTTGGTGCATATCAGAACCGTTTGGAGAATTCGGTATCCAGTCTTAACACCTATACAGAAAATATTACATCCGCACTTTCAAGAATTGAGGATTGTGATATGGCAGAGGAAATGACAACATACACTTCAGAAAATGTTATTTCTCAGGCTGCGACCTCAGTTATGGCGCAGGCAAATGAAAGACCACAGAGTATTCTTCAGCTGTTACAGTAGGAGGTAGGCATTGACTAATCAGGAAATTAATGTATTTAGCCGTAAAATATCCCAGGCCTCCAAGAGCCAGTTAGTTGTAATAATGTATGAAATTGCAATCAAATACATTGATGACGGTGTGGCTGCATTAAAAAATAATGATATTGAAAATTACAGACTTAATTTAAAAAGGTCAAAAGCCGTTATTAATGAATTAACTTCAGTCCTTGATATGACACAGGAAATTTCATTTGAGTTAAGAAGATTATATGTGTTTATGACGGGAATTCTTGTGAAGGCTGACATACGCAAGGAAACAGAGGAGCTTTTAAGGGTAAAAGGAATGCTTATTAAACTTTCAGAAGCCTTCAAAGAGGTCAGCAAAGGTGATGAGACAGGACCAATAATGGAAAATACACAGGCAGTGTATGCGGGACTTACCTATTCAAAGGATTCTCTTAATGAGAATATGTATTCAGATGTAAACAGAGGATATAAAGTATAAAAACGTCGCTTGTAGAATATTACACATTCTATGAGCGACGTTTTCGGTTAGAATTCATTTCCGGCAATTTCACATAAAACTGTAAGGTTGGCCTCCCTGGCTTTATCCAATAAAAATTTGTATCTTTTCTGTACGGAATTGACCTGATATATGCAGGAGTCAATTAAATCCGGATCAGTGACGTTTTCAAAATTAGAGTATGCTGCGGCAAGAGCATTTCTGGTCTGTAAAAGCTCTTCAGCTAAGTATTTTTCTTCATAGGTAACAAAAGTTTTCTTTTTCTTCATATAAAAAAATCCTTTCTATGATGTTGAAAGTATTGTCAGATATATCTATTTATATTCAAAAAAATTCCTTTTTAAGAAAAAATATGTCAGAAAAAAGACTTTCAAAAATTAAGCAAAAAATCCATTGACAGTGGTATTAAAAGAGCGTATTGTTGGGTTCACACACAAAAAATGTGTTTCTGAATTCAGGTAAATCAAGCAAATTTGCAGATGTTTTCAAGGAGGAATTTAATGAGAGAAAAGGTTTGCTGTATATATAGCAGCGATGAAGCCTTTGCCGTTAAACTGGCTGATTATATTAACAGCCGTCATCTTTTACCCCTACAGGTTCTGGTATATACCCGTAAAGAAGCAATGCTTAATTCAGTTAATGATTATGAAACTGAGCTTTTAATTGCAGATGAAGATTGTGAAGAAAGCTGGTACAAAGAAATTTCTGAAACAGTGGTTTTTCTTAATGATGGATATGAAGACTCTGATAACTCAGTAGCAAGATATCAGTCAGCGGATAAACTGGTTAAAAAGGTTATGGCTCATATGACGGGTTTTGAGAACAGACCTACAGGTAGTAGAAAGGCAGAGCTTGGATGCATATACTCTCCGGCAACCAAGTGCTTTAAGACCACACTTGCCCTAAGCATGGGGCTGTGGTCTGCCAAAAAGGGCAAAAGCTTATTTATTAATCTGGAGCAGTTTGCAGGACTTAATAACATTCTAAGTTCTGCGGCAGGCGGGTTGTCACAGGCATTGTATTATTTCAAGGCACAGCGAAGAAATGGACTTGGAAAAATAATTTCCTGCACGGACCAGTTAATGGGAATGGATTATTTTTATCCGGTAACCTGTGGAGAAGATATTGGAGAACTGGACAATAAGGAGTTCATTGATTTTCTTAATATGCTGGCGGAAAGCGATAACTATGACTATATATGGATTGATGTGGGAAATGTGTATGGCAATCCATGGCGGTTAATGGAGATTTGCGACAGGGTATATATGCCGGAACCATTGGATTATATCGGGAGAAGAAAGGTTTCACAGATGGAAACCTATCTGGTAGCCTCCGGAAGAGGAGAGCTTTTATCCAGATTTACCAAGGTTTCAGTTCCTTATGAAGAGAAAATTTCCGGATATGATATAAGCTGTGAGATGTTGTTGAGACCGGAATGGGGCACCTTTGTTAACAAGATTATTGGAGGATCAAATAATGGATAAGATTTTTCAACGAATCAAGGAGAATGTACTGACAAGAATTGACCCTGGAAGGGAAGTGACAGAAGAGGAAATCGTAGATATTTATGATATGGCGTTGTCTCAGATGACAGATATATCTGTCAGTGCTTCCAAAAAGAATGAATATCGTAAGTTACTATTAAATGACATCAAGAAGCTTGATGTTATACAGGAATTGCTTGATGACGATGGGATAACAGAAATAATGGTTAATGGCTGGGATTCAATTTTTTATGAGAAAAATGGTCAGATTTACAAATGGGAAAAACATTTTGAAAATCACAAAAGGCTTGAAGACATTGTTCAGCGAATCGCCGGAATATCTAACAAAATTGTTAATGAGGCAATACCAATAGCGGATACGAGATTGCCAGATGGTTCAAGAGTAAATATTGTAATGAACCCGGTTGCGATTAACGGACCAATAGTAACTATTCGTAAATTCTATGAAACGCCTCTTTCTATGGAGAAGCTGATAGAGATTAATTCCATAACACAGGAAACAGCTGATTTTCTCAAACAGCTGGTAATCTCAGGCTACAACATTTTTATAAGTGGAGGAACCGGTACAGGAAAGACCACCTTTCTTAATGCATTATCTAACTATATTCCCAAGGAAGAGAGAGTAATTACTATAGAAGATTCAGCGGAGCTTAAACTTACGTCAATAAACAATCTTGTAAGACTGGAGGCAAGAAAAGCAAATATTGAAGGCAAAAATGAGGTTACCATAAGAGATTTAATTAAATCTGCGCTTAGAATGCGTCCCGACAGGATTGTGGTTGGAGAGGTCCGTGGTGCAGAGGCTATAGATATGCTCAGTGCTATGAATACCGGGCATGACGGTTCACTATCAACAGGGCATAGTAATGGACCGGAGGATATGATGCTGCGCCTTGAGACTATGATTTTGATGGGAATTGATATGCCAGTTTCCGCCATAAGAAGACAGATTGCTTCTGCCGTGGATGTGATAGTTCATTTGGGAAGATTAAGGGACAAAAGCCGCAAAGTTCTAAGCATCAGCGAAGTTGTAGGAATCAGCGAAGGTGAAATTAAATTAAATCATTTATATGAATTTGTGGAGGAGGGTATTGATGAAAATAACCGAATTAAAGGGACGATTAAAGCATGCAAAACATCCTTTCAAAATATCAGGAAGCTTAGGGCCGCCGGTTATGATTCTGAGATATTTTGCTGAAGCTATAGGGATTTTACTGGTGGTGGGGTATTTGTTTTTTGACAATATCTGGGTTGGGTTGATTTTTTTTCCATACATAATTTATCACATAAAAAGGGGGCGGAAAATATGGGAAAGAAAACGTCAGGAAAAGACAGCTATTGAATTTAAGGATGGTATGCAGGCTGTGGTGTCCGCTCTTACAGCAGGATATTCCATTGAAAATAGTTTTAGAGAAGCCGTTATGGAGTTGGAAATGCTATATGGGAAAAAGACTATAATTTACGAAGGGTTTTCGCGAATTGTTTTCAGACTTAATCTAAATGCCAATATTGAAGAGGCGTTTGCAGAATTTGCAAAAGATTGTAAAGTGGAGGAAATAAGCAGTTTTTCGGAAATTCTGTCCTATGCCAAAAGAAGTGGTGGGAATCTGATTCAAATAATCAAAAATACTACGGATACCATAAGTGAAAAAATTGATGTTAAAAGAGAAATTAATACTATTATTAGTGCCAGACAACTAGAGCAGAACATTATGAATTATGTGCCATTAGGAATAATTATGTATATGAGGCTTACTTCATCAGAGATGTTTCAAAAAGTGTATGGAAATATGGCAGGAATTATTTTAATGACATTGTGTCTTGTGGTGTATTTTGTAGCAAGAATTATCGCTGAAAAAATAGTGGATATCAAGGTGTAAAGGGGGAATATATGTGAAATCCAAGAAATTTTTATTAATAGTTCCGGCAGTGTTTTTTCTGGCAGGAATGGTATATGTTATTGGAAATAATGAAGATACCATAGTCAAAAAGCTTAAGAGGCCCGAATACAGCGAAGCGATGGATGCGTATTCTCTTACAGCAAAGGTCGACGAAGAGGAATATGCTGTGGAAATTCCGGTAAAACCAATGAAAATATCAGAGGAGAAATTACAAAGCTGTTTTGAGGATGCATTTGAAATTGTCTGCAACGAAATGCTGGGAGAAAATGAGTCATTTAATATGATTAAAAACAACCTTGTATTGATTGATGTGGTTGAGAAGTATGGGATTGGTGTCAGTTATTTGAGCAGTGATTATTCCATTATTAACAGCTTAGGTGAAGTCAAAAACAACAATGTATCTTCTGCGGGAGAGGAATGTGAAATTACAATAAATTTGGAATATGAGGACCGATTGCAGAGTTATAAGGTCGTTGCAAGGGTGTATCCACCGGAGTTGTCTGAGGAAGAGGAGTTTATTAATTCTCTGGAATCAATTATTGAGGATGAAAACAATGTAGCAGGAGAGGAATATCTTGTTTTGCCGGAGGAGATTAATGGGCAGCAGGTTACTTTTGTGGAGAAGTCGGAAAGCAAAATTCCTGTGCTGGTTATTCTGGTGCTTATAGTTGTATTGTTCTGGTATTATAAAACCTTTGTCGTCAAAAGAAATAAGGAGAAAGCAAGGGAAGAACAACTGGAAATGGATTATGCAGAGGTTGTTTCTAAATTGTCATTGCTTATGGGGGCAGGAATGAGTGGGGTAAATGCTTTTAACAAAATTGCCACTGATTATAAGCTTGGATTGGAGAGAAAAGAGCCCAAAAGGTATGCTTATGATGAAATTGTAGCGACGGTTAACAGAATTTCTACAGGAACCTCGGAATCGGATGCATATGCTCTTTTTGGAAGGTTATGTAAAAGTCATTGCTACATAAAGTTAGGAAGTCTTCTCGCTCAGAACGTTAAAAAAGGCGGAGAAGGATTTACCAATGCTCTTCGTAATGAAGCAACAGAGGCATTTGTTGAGAGAAAATCAAGGGCAAGAAAAGCAGGAGAAGAAGCCGGAACGAAGCTTTTGTTACCTATGGGATTGATGTTATGTGTTGTATTGGTTGTAATTATTGTTCCGGCATTTATGTCATTTTAGGAGGAAATATATATGAATATGTTAAAAAGAGTAATTAAGGAAAATGATGGAATGGGAGTAGTGGAGGTTATTTTAATCATTTTGGTTCTGGTGGGACTGGTGTTTATATTTAAAACTCAAATTACAAATATTATAAAATCTGTGTTTGACACCATTTCATCCACAGTTTCTCAGTTATAGTACATATTATGATGGAGGAAGCTATGAGAAGAATCAGGGGAAGTGTTTCTTTATTTGCGGCGATGGTGTTTTTATTATTGGTGTCTCTGATTATTACAACAATCCAGGCTGCCAGAATTCAAGGTGGCAAGGTTATGGTAAGTACCGCACTTTCTATGGGGCTTGATTCGGTTTTTGCCGGCTTTGATAAGGAACTGTTTGAGGAATTTGGAGTGCTGCTTTTACAAGGTTCTGAGTCCGGTAACGCAGTGGATAAGGATGTTATTGCCGCGGAATTATTGGGGTATATGGATTATAACATAAATGCAGATAAAGATTTGTATTTTACTAATCATACGGATTTCTATGGCATAGAACTAATGGGTGCTTCAATTGGCAGCGTGGTCAAACCAACTGATGAGGGGGGACTTATATGGCAGGATATGGTAGTTGATTATGAAAAATATGCAAAGGTAATAGATCTCGCTGCTGATTATATGGAGATGGAAGAACAGACAGAAGAAGCCAAGGCAGTTGATGCCATATGTACCCAGATGACCATTGTCACAGATAAAATTATGATTGTAAATACAGGCACAAGAGGTATTGTTCGTTATATTGATGGGGTGCTTTGTCCGGGAGAGGGAATTAATCTTAATGAGCCGGTGGCAACGGGTAGTTTTTTTAAACAGTTTTGCCCATTTGAAAAAACTATGGAAAATGTCAATATTAATTATCCTACAATTTTTAATGCGGCCTGTAGTTATATGAGTAATCCACTGACCTATGTAGAATCAGCGTTAACTAAAAATAATAATGGAGAAAGCTGTGAGAGTGATTTAACCAGTCTTAAGAATCTTGTTGCGTCCTGTAAGGCATCTTTAGATAGTGCGTTGGTGATTTTTCAGGAGGTGGAAATAAGTCAGGCTGCTATTGATGGAGAAATTGCTTTGCTGGACGGCTTAATTAGTGATAATTCCCAAGTGCTTCAGGAGACAACTATGGAGGGAATAATGGAAGAATATGAGGTGTTAAGTGAATATAAAGAAATTCTTGTAAGAGATATTTGTGATATTGATTCCATGGGAAGCAGCTTGAGAAAAGACCAGTTACTTTTTAATGAAATTCTGACCATAATTAATGCTATGGATTATACACAGACCAAGGAAGTAATTAATGAAAACATTAATAGTATTAAGTCTTTGATTAATGAATTTACATTAGAGGGTGTGTGTTTTGAGTACTCCAGGCTTGTTACAGGCGACGGAGATACACAAGTGCTTGATGAAGTGTCCGGTTTTCTGGAGGATGGTTTTTTAAGCCTTATAATTCCGGCTGATTCCACCTTGTCAAAAAGGCAGGTATTTGAAACTGATTTAGCGTCCTCAATATGTGACACATACAAGGCTGCAGATATTCAAAGTCAGGGTAATACCGGAACTGTGCTTGCTAAAAGAATAATATATACAGAATATGTGATGGATAATTTTGCAAGCTTTACAGATGAAGAGGAAGGTGCTGCACTTAATTATGAAGTTGAGTATATTTTGTATGGAAATAAATCAGATGCAGATAATCTGACGGCAGCAATTTTCACCATAGCAACAATAAGGAGTGGAACCAATATGGTGTATCTTCTTACGGATTCTGATAAGAGGAATTCTGCATATATGATTGCGGCTAATCTTGTTGGAACTGCGAAAGTTGAGCCATTAATCAGAGCGATACAGTTTACCTTAATGTATTTGTGGGCATATGCGGAAGCGCTTATGGATGTAAGGCTTTTATTGCAGGGGGAGGAAATTGCCATTGCTAAATCTGATGAAACATGGCAGTTAACAATTTCCAATCTGCTAAGTATGAACCTTGAGGGGGAAGCTGTTGAGCAGAAGGGTATTAATTATGAAGGAATGCTAAGATTTCTAATGTATTTGACAGATGATGGGACAAAGTCTGCGTACACTATGGATTTGGTGGAGCTGGAAATGATTAAAAAAGGCAGAAAGGATTTTAGACTCAGACGGTATATTTATGGGATGGAAGCAACGGTGTCGTACAAGCTGGCAGGGGATTACAGCTATACGGAAAAGGCAGTATATACATACTGAAGAACAGGAGGTGATATGGGATGCTCTTTTATTCAAGTTTAAAATATGATTATTTAAAGCGGAAAGGTCGCTCTTCATTTCATGATTCTCCCCCGGACCAAACAGATGAAGTAGTTTTGGGTAAAAGGGTATCCCCTATCACCTCCGTATTTCAGGGAAGTCTTACTGTTGAAGCCTCTATGGTATTGCCACTTTTTATTGGTGCAGTTGTCACACTTATCTTTTTTATACAGGTAATACAAATCCAGATTCAGATTCAAAAAGCTTTATATAACCAGACTATGAAGGTAATGGGGTATGGGTATTACATAGACAGTACAGATATGGCAACAGAAGCAGAAACTTTTCTGCAGGCTGGCTATATCAAGCTTAAGGTTATAGAAGAACTAGGGGACAATTTTTTTGATAATGGCTGTATCGTGAATGGTAAGCAGGGTTTTGTGCTTTATCTGACAAATGTGTCTGATGAGGGGCTTGTGGATGTGGCTATGCGTTATAATCTGCAGGTACCATTCGACATATTTGGAGTAGGTAAGCTTAGTTTTGTGGCGAGGGCAAGGTGTGCCATATGGACGGGGAAAGATTCGGATACCACAGAATGGAATGTGAATATGGTATATATGACTGCTCAGGGACAGGTGTATCATATTGACAAAGAATGTACATATATTAAATTAGACATTTCAAGCTGTAGAATGGATGAACTGGATACCGTGCGTAACGCATCCGGAGGAATATATTATCCCTGCAATTTATGTTGTGGCCAAAAAGAATATGATAGCAGAACTGTATATATTACACAGTACGGCACCCGTTATCATATGATGGAATATTGTAGTAATTTAAAAAGTAATGTTTTTGCTATTGAAAAGGAAGTAGCGGAACAGAAATATAAAGTCTGCTCGAAATGTGGCAGCGAAGGAGAACAGGATGATTAATGGAATTGTTATTTGTATATTGGCATTGGAGAGTATTTCAGATTTAAAAAATAGATGTATATCCGGCTGGCGGATACTGGCATTTAGCGTTTTTGGTATAGTGCTTAACTTTCTGCTATATTATCAGTCGGTATGGTCGATTGTTGGGGGTGTTGTTGTGGGAATTGTTTTGTTGTTGTATGCAATTTTTACCAAAGGTGCAGTTGGAATTGGGGATGGGATTATGTTTGTTTGTCTTGGAATATATCTGGGTCTTTCTGATAATATGAGATTGTTATTTTTTTCTTTAATTGCGGCGGCTTTGGCAGGAGGGATATTTATTTTGGCTAAAAAGAAAAGTATTAAGACACAGATTCCGTTTATGCCATGTGTACTGGCTGCATATATTTTAATGACGGTTGCGGAGGTGCTCAAATGAAGCTGAGAGGATATATGACTGTGGAGGCTTCCTACATTTTTTCAATTTTTACAATTATTGTGGTTGGGCTTATACGATTGAATTTCTATCTTCATAACAATATGTTAAGTGATGTCTGTCTTGTATTGGGAGGAATCCGATATGCACAGGCTGAGCTTTATTACAGTAAAGATGGAAAAATAGACAAGGAAGCTATTGCCAACTCTCCGGTGTTTGGCGAGAGTGAGGATTTTGCGACTGCGGAAAAAAGTAAAATTCTCAGAAATATGGAGGACTATTACAACGAGAAATATCTTGGTATTGATGGAGAATTATCAGACACAGATATTTCAGAGGTAATTAATATTAATGATAATGCAGCGCTGGTTCGTTCCGGAGGCCGATTGATTCAGGTAATAGGAGGTAATGCAGATGAAGACTGAGTATGTGAGGGAATTAAGAGAAAACTATTTGCAGATTACAGGGATAAACTGTAATGATTATGGAATGAAAATGCTTGCCGGTCAGGAAATTCAAGGGTTTTTAAATATGACGGAAAGAAAAATTAATGGTGAAAGCCGGTTTTTATACAAAATTTCTTCTCTTATCAGTATGGAGGATAATTTTTTAAATAAGAATATAACGTATAGTGATTTTGAAAGTATTATAAGGTCTTTTCTGGATGTGTTTGAAGCAATAGAAAACCATCTTATGGATTATAATGGAATTATTCTTGACCCGGAAATGATATTTTTGGATATTAGCACTAAGAAATGGTATTTTGTCTATTTGGCAGGGGAAGAAAAATCTTTTTACGAAGATATAAAAAGTCTTTTTGAGTACATAATTAAAAATGTAAACCATAAGGATTCCAGAGCAGTTACTATGGCATATGGAATATATAAGAGAATGTGCGAGGAAAATTTTAATCCAAGAGATTTATTCGATATAGAAACCACCGAAAAGGAAGAAGGAGAGATAATTAAGGAGCAAAAAGTAATAGAAACAGTTATTCCTGAGGTGGTGCCGGAAGAGGTGGAGGAACTGGATATGAAGAAAATCTACATATCGTATGGTGTAATAGGATTATATGGAATTGCTGTTTTGTACACTTTTATGAGTATTTTTTTCACTCGCATCAGAGTGTGGGGTTGGGGAAGTGGAGTATACGTGGTATTGTTGATTATGCTCGCTGCACTGGGATATTTCGGATACAACTGGTATATTAAAAATAAATCCCTTTTTGTCAAACTTTCAACTAAGGAGGTTCAGGTTCCTTTTGTAAAGGAAAATGTTCGTGTGATTGTGCCAAGAGAAAATGGGGAGGAGGAAAATCTTACGGTACTTCTACAGGAGGATGACAAGGGTCATACATTAAAATGGAGAGAAGAAGCGGGAGAAAAAAGCTATGATATTAACAGTATGGTTACTATAGTGGGCAGTGCTTTTGACCGGGCTGATTGTGTTATCAGTCAAAAAGGTATTAGCCGTATACACGCCAGAATCACCAGTGAAGGAGATAAATATTTTATTAAGGATATGAATTCCACAAACGGAACCAGGGTTAACGGTAGAGAGCTTGCCTGCTACGAATTATGTGAACTAAAATCTAATGACAGGATAGAATTGGGAAATTTGGAATGTATATTTATTTGACTTGATTTATAATAAATGGTAATCTACAAGTATATGGATTTGTAGAGGGAATAAATATGAACTTTGTAGATTTTCGCAGAGAATTAATTAGAAATGGATATATTGAAAGAACCACTTGTGTACAGAAGACCTATGCTTATGAGTGGACCGGGGATGACAAAAGAGTTGTGGTGGTGTCTGCGTCAGAAGAGTTATATCGCAACGACCAGTTTGAGTGGTACATAAATAATCTTATTAATGCTTATGGTTATAATAATGTTTTGTATATAGCTTTTACAAAGGATTCCTATAATACCAGAGTTAATATGCCCACGGTTCAGTTCTGGATATACAACACCAGAAACGGACAGGTTGAAGTATATGATAGTCAGCCTAATGATTTTTATGGAATTAAGTCTTATTTTGAAGCGCCGAAGGGAGTTTCTTTTGAAGGTATAAAAACACCATATAGAGAGAGAAAACATACCTCTTTTATGGGAAGGACAAAGTATAACCGATTTTTTAATTGTAATATTTTGTTGGTTGCAATTAATATTGTGGTATTTATTATTCTTGAATTTATGGGAAATACAGATAATGCCTATTTTCTGTACTTGCATGGAGGGGTGTCTCCCAACACTGTAATTATGGATAATCAATACTACAGGTATTTAACATCAATGTTTGTTCATTCCGGAGTTACACATATATTTAATAATATGTTGTTACTTGTTTTTATAGGAGACAATCTTGAAAGAGCCTTGGGACATATAAAATATTTGATTGTATATTTTGGAAGCGGACTAATTGCAGGAATTGTCTCGCAGGTGTATTATTATATGTGTGGAAATCTTTATGTGGTATGTGTAGGTGCATCAGGAGCTATTTTTGGAGTGCTGGGTGCATTAATATGGGTACTGATTGTTAATAAGGGCTATTTGGAAGAGTTGTCCTTGGGGAGAATGATTTTATATGTATTACTCAGCATAGCGATGGGGATTAATTCAGCAGGTGTAAGCGTTTCGGCACATGTGGGTGGTGCCATTGGCGGTTTTTTACTTGCGATGATACTGTATAGAAGGAGTGGAACCAGATATGAAAATTAATATTTACTATGGCGGAAGAGGAATGATTGATGATCCTACAATTTCTGTTATTAATAGAATGACCTCCGTATTGGAAGAATTGCGTGTAAATGTTGAGCGTTTTAATCTCTATGAGATGAAAAACAATATTATGACATTACCCCAGACACTTAAAGAGGCGGATGCGATTATTCTTGCAGTTACCGTAGAATGGTTCGGAATAGGTGGATATATGCACAGCTTCCTTGATGCATGCTGGTTATATGGAGATAAGAGTAAAATTTCCGGAACTTATATGTTCCCTGTAGTAATGTCCAAAGCCTATGGCGAAAGGGAAGCAATGATGGAGCTTACCAACGCATGGGAGATATTGGGAGGTAAAGCATGTAACGGACTTTGTGCTTATGTAGAGGACAATACTGAGTTTGCAATGAACAGTAACTATATGGAATTGATAGAGAAAAAGGCAGAAGAGACATATCGTGCTGTTTCTCAGAGGTTTACAATGTTTCCTTCAAGTAACAAAGCGATTAAGCAGAATATTGTCAGTGATACAATTAATCTTACACCTCAGGAGTCAGAGCAGTTATCTAAATACGCTGCTAACGATAATTACGTTAAGAAACAGAAGGAAGATATTGAAGAACTGGCCGGAATGTTTAAGTCAATGCTTGAGGAAGAAGAAAAAGGTGGTGATGAGCATTATATCACTATGCTCAAAGACCATTATGTTCCACAGGATAATTTTACAGCAACATATCTTCTTAAGCTGGAAGGCAGAGAGGATTCACTTATTATTGTTATTAAGAACAAATCCCTTAATTGCTACTTTGGACAGATTGAAAGTGCAGATGTAATAGGTAAATTATCATTGGATGTGTTGGAAAATATTATGGAAGGCAGGATGACATTCCAGAGAGCCTTTATGTCCGGTGAGATGACAGCCAAGGGTAATTTTAAGACTCTCAGAATGCTGGATGAGAACTTCGTATTCGTATAATTAAAATGGCAGACTAAGCACATAGGAATAGCCCTTATCGCCAATAGGGAAAATCTCGAGACTACCATTATGAGCCATCATTATCTGATATGAGCTTGAAAGTGATAAGCCAATATGTCCGGTCTTGTCTGAATTAAAAGGATTAAAAAAGTTGGACATTATATCTGAGGATATAACTGAGCAATCATCAGATATTGTAAAATACAGATGGTTGTCTTTCGGGCATATTGTTATTGCTACATTGGCATCGCAATTATTGTCAGCAATATTATCAAGTATGGATTTTATGACATAGGCAATCTTAGTTGAATCAATACTGATTGCAGGATTAAGGTCGCAAATATCTATTGTAATATGTAATTTATTGTATTCAGGTGACTTGACCATAGGTTCAATCTTATCCTGAATAAAACTGTGAAGATATTCTTCTTCAGGCTTAATGGTATTAGCATAGCGATAGAAGCTTATAGCTTCCATGGTTGCAACAAGATAACGAAGATCTTCGTTCATCTGAGCCCAGCGTGGATTATCTGAAAGTCCCGGTGTGGTTAACTCAAGAAGCTGAAAATTGCCAAATATAAGAGATATAATATTGGCAATATCATGGCAGCCCAGACGGGTATCTTGTCGATAATCGTCAAGTAGATGTTGTACAAAATCATATATTTCAGGATTTTGCGTCTGGAGTTTGGATAAATAATTTTTGTCCTGCTGTGTTATCATAGTGTTACCTCCCTTACTATTTAAATATATCACAAGAGGTAGGGGTTTAACAAATTCAATATTAAAAATAATTTGACATAAAAGGAGAAAATTCGACATGAAAGACGATTGTTTATTTTGCAAATTAGCGAATGGTGTATTTCCTACTAATATGGTGTATGAGAATGAGCATTTTAGCGTTATTATGGATATTAGTCCGGCTGCTAAAGGTCATTGTCTGGTAGTTACCAAAGAACATTATGAAAATGCCCTTACAGCACCGGATGAAATTCTCAGTGAAGCATTGGTTGTTGCTGCAAAGGTTGCCAGAGGTGTTAAGAAGGCAATGGGTTGTGATGGCGTTAATATTTTACAGAATAATGGCGCGGCAGCAGGGCAGACAATATATCATCTGCACCTTCATGTGATTCCAAGATGGGAGAATGACTCAATTGATTTGGCGCCAAAGCCACAGCAGACAGAGGATGATTTGGCAGCAGTTGCAAAATTAATAAGTGAGAATATGTAATTTACGGTTTAAATAATCTGGACGTTTCAGCTTGCCACTTCAACGTCCAGATTGTTTAAACTGTGAAAAGACACTCTTTCTAATTTAGAGTGTATTCTCCTTAATTATATCAACAATAGTTGTAATTGGGTCATTAAGCTGTCCGTTAGACATTGCTGTAATGTATTGTTCTCTATTATTGTACAAATTGTTAATGGCATCAAGGAGTGTCTGATTAGTCATATTTTCTTCTTCAAGAACTTCACTGTAGCCCTGCTTTTTGAAAGAACGAGCGTTAAGAATCTGGTCCCCACGGCTGGCATTGGCAGGAAGTGGAATCAGTAGCGCAGGCTTACGCATTGCCAAAAGCTCACAAATAACATTGGCGCCAGCTCTGGAAATTACAATATCCGCTGCCGCAAACAAATCTTTAAGTTCTTCATTAACATATTCAAACTGATAGTAGCCTGTTGTACTGTAAAAGCTTTCGTCAACCTTGCCCTTACCACATATATGAATAATCTGATAACGCTCCAATAAGTCGTGTAAAATATTACGAACTGCCTCATTAACATGAAGGGCACCAAGGCTACCACCGATAACCATAAGTACCGGTTTTTCTGTATTAAAACCACAGAGCTTAAGTCCGGTGGCTCTGTCTCCTGTAATCAGCTCACGACGAATTGGTGAGCCGGTAAGTACACCTTTTCCATTGTCAAATAGTTCAACAGTCTCCGGAAAGTTACAGCAAATCTTTTTCGCATGTTTACGACAAAGTTTATTGGCAAGTCCTGGGGTCATATCTGACTCATGGAGTATGGTTGGGATGTTATATTTGGCAGCCGCTTTAACTACCGGAACAGTAACGAATCCTCCCTTGGAAAATACCACATCTGGTGCTATTTCTTTCATAAGACGCTTTGCCTGCGAAAATCCCTTAATAACCCGAAAAGGGTCAGTAAAATTTTTAAGGGAGAGATATCGTCTTAATTTACCGGAAGATATTCCATAGTATGGAATACCCAAATCGGAGATAAGGGTCTTTTCAATTCCTTCATAGGAACCGATATAATGAATTTCATAACCGGCCTCCTTAAGGTAAGGTATTAAAGCTATATTAGGTGTTACATGGCCGGCAGTACCACCACCGGTCAAAACAATTTTTTTCATATATCCGTGTCCTTTCAATTAAGTAAAATTACTTATTACTGGTTGTTAAGGTATCCCTTAAGTGCCTTTGCAAGCTGGTCAGGGCAGGAGGTTGGTCGAGGTCCGCATTTGATTCCTTCGATTTTTTTAATTGCGTCGTTAATATTCATACCTTCAACTAAGCGGGCAACACCCTGAGTGTTACCGGAGCATCCGCCAATAAATTCAACATGTTTAATTATCTCTCCCTCAATTTCAAAATTAATGGCACGTGAGCAAGTGCCGGTAGTGGTAAATGTATTCATGTTAAATCCTCCATATTACATTCTAATCAGCTTATTATAGCACAATACATAAAAAAGTGGTATAATCATTCCATAAAATTTTGGAGGAATTAATAATGATTGGTATTATTGGAGCAATGGAAGAAGAGGTTAGTCAGCTTGTTCAGAAAATGACAGAAATAGATAAGACAGAAATTGCCGGAATGGTATTTAACAAGGGTTTAATCGGTAGCAAGGAAATTGTTGTAGTCAGAAGTGGAATTGGAAAAGTTAATGCAGCAATGTGTACGCAGATTCTTGCTACATATTTTAAAGTGGATACTGTTATTAATACAGGAGTGGCAGGCTCCCTTAAAAATGAAATTAATATTGGAGATGTGGTTATTTCTACAGATGCTTTGCAACATGATATGGACGCAACAGGCTTTGGATATGAGCCGGGCATGATTCCAAGAATGAAGACTTCTATTTTTGAGGCAGATAAAAAGCTTATTCAGGTTGCAGAGGAAGCCTGCAAGGTGGCGGTACCGAAAATTGGTGTATTTAAAGGTAGAGTCGTAAGCGGTGACCAGTTCATTACTGACAAGGCGGTTAAAGAAAGATTAATTAATCTGTTTGCCGGTTTTTGTACAGAGATGGAGGGAGCAGCTATTGCTCAGGCGGCATTCCTTAACAATATTCCTTTTCTTATCATAAGAGCGATTTCTGATAAGGCTGATGATAGTGCGTCAATGGATTATGGTGAATTTGAGAAAAAAGCAATTGATAATTCGGTTGCAATGTTGTGTGAGATGCTTAACAGAATTTAGGATTTTTTGTAAAGTTTTTTCGATGAAATGATGTTTCATCCTGACTTCCTTATGGTTATGATTCAGATAAGAACAGCATAAGGAGGATGCATATGTATTTTTTTATACTTACTGGAGTTGCTTTTTTGGCCGGAATTTCTGTTAACAATATTTTGAGAAAAATTACAATAGAGCTACTTGAGGAAACGGAGCGATTCGAAGACTCTACTGAAACATTTTTTAAGCAGATGAAGCTTAGATATGAAAACTGTATCAAAATTGGTCATGAAATTAATAACACGGAGGCTTTTGCCACAAAGTACCTTGAAAAATATAAGCACAGAGGTATGAGTATTTACGCATATGAGAAGCTGGCAGGAATTATGTCGGGGTTGTGTGTGGTGTGCGGAGTGTGTGGGGCACTTATGGATAAAAATTATGCCATGGAATACCTCTTATGTGGATTTCTTGCAATGTATATTTTATCCGGAACCTTAAGACTACTGGATATTTCTGATAAAAAAAAGAGAATTACCCTTAATATAGTGGACTATTTTGAAAACAGATTTTATCCTGCGGCTACTATGGAAGCTGAAAGCGCTGTGTCGGAGGATTCAGTAACGGAACCTCAGACAAATAAAGCCCAGACTGTAACTGTGGATGAGCGAAAACTAATTGACGAAATTTTGCGTGAATATTTAGGTTGATAAAATTTATTGAATATTCTATAATTAAAAAGAATTTGAAAAATTTGACAAAGGAGAATTGGGAAAATGGGAAAGATTACATTTGACTATTCAAAGGCAGCTTCATTTGTGAGTGCTCACGAGATGGAGTATATGAAGAAACTTGCATTAGATGCTAAGGAACAGCTTTTATCCAGAACCGGAGCAGGAAATGATTTCCTTGGCTGGATTGACCTTCCTGTAGCTTACGATAAAGAAGAATTTGACAGAATTAAGAAAGCGGCTAAGAAGATTCAGGAGGATTCTGATGTATTACTTGTAATCGGAATCGGTGGTTCTTATCTTGGAGCGAGAGCTGCAATTGAATTCTTAAGACATGGTTTTTATAACAATATTTCTAAGGATCAGAGAAAGACTCCAGAGATTTACTATGTTGGTAATAACATCAGCAGTACTTATATTGCAGGTCTTATTGATGTTATCGGTAACAGAGATTTCTCTATCAATATGATTTCTAAGTCAGGAACCACAACAGAGCCTGCTATTGCATTTCGTGTATTTAAGGAAATGCTTGAGAAGAAGTATGGACATGACGAGGCTGTTAAGAGAATTTATGCTACTACTGACAAGGCTAGAGGAGCTCTTAAGAACCTTGCTAACGAAGAGGGTTATGAGACCTTCGTAGTACCTGATGATGTTGGTGGAAGATTCTCAGTTCTTACAGCAGTAGGACTCCTTCCAATCGCAGTAAGCGGTGCAGATATTGATAAGCTTATGGAAGGTGCAGCAGCAGGAAGAAAGATGGCTCTTGAGGCTGATTTTGAAGAAAATGATGCACTTTTATATGCAGCAGTTAGAAATTGCCTCTTAAGAAAGGGCAAGAATGTAGAAATCGTAGCTAACTACGAGCCAAGCCTCCACTATATTTCAGAGTGGTGGAAACAGCTTTTCGGAGAGAGCGAGGGCAAGGATAACAAGGGAATTTTCCCAGCTGCCTGTGATTTTACAACGGACCTTCATTCTCTTGGACAGTTCATTCAGGATGGCGCAAGAATTATGTTTGAGACCGTTATGAATGTTGAGACTCCTACTGTAGAATTAATTATGGGTCATGAATCAGTTGATACTGATGGACTTAACTACCTTGCAGGTAAGAGCATTGACTTTATTAACAAGAGTGCTATGAATGGTGTAGTTCTTGCACATACAGATGGAAATGTTCCGAACCTTATGGTTAACATTCCTGAGCAGAATGAGTTCTACCTTGGTGAGTTATTCTACTTCTATGAGTTCGCATGTGGTGTAAGTGGTTATATTCTTGGTGTTAATCCATTTGATCAGCCGGGTGTTGAGAGCTACAAGAAGAAAATGTTTTCACTTCTTGGAAAGCCTGGATTTGAGAAGGAAAGAGAAGAGCTTTTGAAGAGATTATAATTAAGATTTTTAGTTCCGGGAACGAAAGTTCCCGGGATTTTTTTATTCTAGAGGAAATACCGTGTCACACTAAAGTGTGAAAGGCATTTCCTCTAGAATAAAAAATCGCTCCGCTATGGATGCGCACTCGCGCGTGCAAGGAAGTTGTTGCTAACGCAACCGCGCTCGGCGCGAGAGTCCGCAAGCGGACTCTTTGTTCCTTTTTACTTAATAAAATTAAGTGCAAAAGTTGACACTAAATAATTACAGAAATTTTCATACAAAATTCAGTGATTTTTGCCATTGAAAGGAGCTTAATAAGGGCGTAAGCTTGTTATTAAGATATCGGTTGCATGCAATATTTTTCCTTCGCGAGGGCGTAATACAAATCTTAAGGAGGATATACTTATGGCAAATAAAATCAACAGAGAGGAACTTGACCAAAGCAGAGGCGGCAAATAAGGCAATCAATTACTGCATAGAGAATAATGTTTTGGCTGAATTTTTCGCAAAGAGGAGAAATGAGGTTGTGGGAATGATTTTGGAGTATACGGCAGAGCAGGCAGAGAAGGATATGGCAAAGCTGGAGCGCGAAATATCAGAAAAAGAGCAGCGGATAGAAGGCTTGGGACAGGAGCTGTCAGAAAAAGATCGCAAGATAGCTGAGAATGATGAGATAATAGCACGACTTCTTGAGGAAAATGCCAGATTAAAATCTGCAAAATAACAAAACGACGTAGGGTAATAATACTTTTCATCTCAGATGGTAGACAAGTTGAGTCCAGAGAGTGTATCTCTCTGGACTTAATTTATTACTCCGTAAGTAAATAAAACTGTCCAAAATGGAAGTTTGTGGTATAATTATATTCATAACAGTACTTTTGATAAAAAGGTGGTGCCTATGAATATTAAAGGAAAGAAACTATGTGATAACTGTTTTGCAGAAATCAAAAATGAACCATGTGAAAAATGTGGCTATAAAAAGTCAAAATATAAGCAAGAAATAGGTGTTCTTGTGGTCGGAACGGTACTTAAACAGAGATATCACATCGGAAAAGTTCTTGGCAGGGGAGGCTTCGGAATAACCTACAAAGCATATGATACATTGCATGAGAAGGTTGTTGCGATTAAAGAGTATTATCCTAATGGAATTGCTCACAGAGATACGGGTACTACCCAGTTATCTGTTGTAGACAGTACTCAGACAGAGTCATTTAATACAGGAGCAGAGAAATTTTTTGAAGAAGCTAAGACGGTTTCTCGTTTCAACGGAAATCCTAACATAGTAGGAGTATATGAATTTTTCTATGAAAACAGCACTGTGTATTATGTTATGGAATATCTTGAAGGCTGTGATTTGAAAACCTATATCAAGAATAACGGTGGCAGAATTTCGCAGGGACAAGTAGTGACTCTGCTTAACGTGATTACAGATGCTTTGTTAATTACACATAGTCTCAATGTTTTACATAGGGATATTTCACCGGACAATATCTATATTCAAAAAAATGGTGACGTCAAGCTTATAGATTTTGGTGCGGCTAGGCAGGTACTTGCAGAGCAGTCAAAGAGTCTTTCTGTAATCCTAAAGCAAGGCTTTGCACCACTTGAACAGTATCAGAGAAAGGGTAGGCAGGGAGCGTGGACGGATATATATGCCCTTGGAGCAACTTGTCTATATGCAGTTACAGCCAAAGTTCCGGATGATGCAACTGAACGAATTGAAGAGTCATCAATTGGAACAGCAGAGGAATATGGGGTAGATGAGGCACTTTGGAGTGTTCTTGAGAAATGTCTGGCTGTAAGAACTGCGGATAGATATCAAAGTGTGCTTGAATTAAAAGAGGCTTTGGCAAAGCTTACGATTGCTCCAGTACCTTTTGTAATGGAAAAAGAAGAAAACATTCCATTAACAGTTGCGGTGGCAGGAAATGTAACCACCGAAGCCGGGGCAATAGGAGCTACTGTGGCGGTTGATGCAAGCTCGGTGCAGGGAGCAATGACTGGAAATAATGAAACGAACACAGAGCAGGATGATGAGGAAAAGAAACCCTCCCCTATTCTGTTATTTTTTAAGAGTGTAAAAGGTATTATTGTTATTGCGGCCATTCTTGTTATTGCCATTGTGGCTGTGGCTGTAGCTGCAATTACTTCCCACGGTAGAAAAGACGATAAAGTTGTGGGAAATGATGATTTGACCACAACGGATAATATTTCACAGGAAGATACATTACCTATTGCCAGTGATAACACAACTGAGAATGACACAACAGAAGATTCTACAACGGAAAATAGAACAACGGAAAATATGACCACAGAAACGGAGCCTGATACAGAGAGTTCAGGAGAGGGAATGACAGAACCAACAACTCCACAGCCAACAACTCCGCCGACTACAGCGCCAACAACGGGGGCTCCGACAACAAAAGCACCTACTCAAGCGGTTACAACGAAAGCTCCGACTCAAGCACCAACTGCAAAGCCAACCCAGACACCAACAACAGTTGCACCTACGACAACAGCACAAACAACAGTGGCACCAACAACAGTGGCACCAACAACAGTAGCGCCAACGGAGGAGCCCACAACAGAAGAGACATATGTGACGAATAGGTACTGCTCGGTGTATGCGGATTTTATAGCTGATAGTTATTATGCTAGTACTTATGCAGGTTGGTATGGTGGTTATTATACAGGTGAGTGGGAAAATGGAGAACCTAATGGAAACGGATATTTTATTTTGAAGGAGAATAGTGCGTGTACATATGACTTCACAACTTATTATATTTTGGACGGAACTTGGTATTATGGATGTTTTGATGGAAATGGTACGAGGTTAACTTTGAATTGTCAGTCTTCTAAGGTTGCTCCTACGGTTTATACTATGTATTGGAAAGAATATGTTCAAGAAGTTGGTATACCAAAATATGATGGGTTTTCTGGCGCAGAAAATATACAGATTATTACTGGAACCTGGACAATGGGACAACCAAGCAATAGTATGGAAGTATATTATGCGGAGGTAGGAGGCATACCATATTATTGTACTGCAATAAATGGTTCATACGATAATTCAAGTAAACAATTATGGAATTGGCTGTATGTACTTCCTTCTGCACATTAGCTTAATAAAATAAATCGTAAAACCTGACACGTGAAAACCGCTGAATTTTATCGAGAATTTTTTGTAAAATTTCAGTGGTTTTTCATGTTGATATTTGCCACAGCTAAGAGTATTCTAGTATCAACCTTTTCGCTTTAAAATTATTAATTTTAAGGAGAAACGCTTATGGCAAATAAAATCAACAGAGAGTATAAAAGCTCACTTTTTAGTTATATGCTCTCACACAAGGAGTACGCCTTACAGGTGTATAATGCTCTTAACAATTCCAACTATTCTGACCCGGAAGAGATTAATATCACAACCTTGGAAAATGTGGTGTTTATCAACATCAAAAATGATGTGTCATTTATTCTTGAAAATGTAATCAGTCTTTATGAGCATCAGTCCACATATAATCCAAATATGCCATTACGAAGTCTGTTTTACATATCAGATTCGTATGAGCACTTTATTAACAACATTGGTGCCAATATATATGGGTCAGCGCTTATTAAAATTCCCACTCCTAAATTTGTAGTGTTTTACAATGGAGAACGGGAATTTCCGGACAAGACATGTTTGAAACTGTCAGATGCTTTTGAAAATAAGAATGTAAAAGGGGATTTAGAGCTAACTGTCACAATGCTTAATATTAACTACAATCATAATCGAAAACTCTTAGAAGAATGTGAAGTTTTACGGGGGTACAGTCTTTACAATGAAAAGTTTCGAGAATATAATAGAGAAAGGAACTTGACCAAAGCAGAGGCGGCAAATAAGGCAATCAATTACTGCATAGAGAATAATGTTTTGGCTGAATTTTTCGCAAAGAGGAGAAATGAGGTTGTGGGAATGATTTTGGAGTATACGGCAGAGCAGGCAGAGAAGGATATGGCAAAGCTGGAGCGCGAAATATCAGAAAAAGAGCAGCGAATAGAAGGCTTAGGCCAGGAACTGTCAGAAAAAGATCGCAAGATAGCTGAGAAGGATGAGATAATAGCACGACTTCTTGAGGAAAATGCCAAATTAAAATCTGAAAAGTAACAAAATGACGTAGAGTAATAATACTTTATATCTCAGATGGTAGACAAGTTAAGTCCAGAGAGTGTAGCTCTCTGGGCTTAATTCTTTTAATACGTATGCAAATAAAATTGTCCAAAATGGAAGTTTGTGGTATAATTATATTCATAAGAGTACTTTTGATAAAAAGGTGGTGTCTATGAATATTAAAGGAAAGAAGCTTTGCGATAATTGTTTCGCAGAAATCAAAAATGAACCATGTGAAAAATGTGGATATAAAAAGTTAAAATATCGTCCTGACGTAGGCGTATTACCAGTTGGAACTGTTCTGAAACAGAAATACCATATTGGTAAGGTTCTTGGCAAGGGTGGATTTGGAATTACTTATAAGGCGTATGATGTACAGCTGGAAAAGGTTGTCGCAATTAAGGAATATTACCCTAACGGCATTGCTCATAGAGACACAGGAACAACTCAGATGAGTGTATCTGACAATACTCAGACAGAGGCGTTTAACACCGGAGCAGAGAAGTTTTTTGAAGAGGCCAAGACGGTATCCCGCTTCAATGGTAATCCAAATATAGTAGGTGTGTATGAATTTTTCTATGAAAACAGCACAGTATACTATGTTATGGAATATCTCGAAGGCAGTGATTTAAAAACCTATATCAAGAATAATGGGGGCAAAATTTCACAAGGGCAGATAATGACATTACTTAATGTTATTACAGACGCTTTGTTAATTACACATAGTCTTAATGTTTTACATAGGGATATTTCTCCGGATAATATCTACATTCAAAAGAATGGAGAGGTTAAGCTTATAGATTTTGGTGCGGCTAGACAGGTGCTTGCAGAGCAGTCAAAGAGTCTTTCAGTTATTTTAAAGCAGGGCTTTGCACCACTTGAACAGTATCAGAGAAAGGGTAGGCAGGGAGCGTGGACGGATATATATGCTCTTGGAGCCACCTGTCTCTATGCAGTTACAGGCAGAGTTCCGGATGATGCAACCGAACGAATTGAAGAACCATCAATTGGAACAGCAGAGGAATATGGGGTGGACGAAGCTCTTTGGTCTGTTCTTGAGAAATGTCTTGCTGTAAAAACTGCGGACAGATATCAAAGCGTGCTTGAATTAAAAGAGGCTTTAGCAAAGCTTACAATTGCTCCTATGCCTTTTGTAATAGAAAAAGAAGAAAAAATTCCATTAACTGTTGCAGTAGCAGAAGGCGTGACTGGGGCAGGGACAATTGGTGCAACTATTGCAATGTCAGAGTCAGTTGTTCAGGCAGAAATGACAGGTGTTCATAAAGAACAGGACAAGGAAAAGAAAACATCACCTATTCTGTTATTTTTTAAAAGTGTAAAAGGTATTATTGTCATTGCGGCCATTCTTGTTATTGCCATTGTGGCAGTGGCTGTAGCTGCAATTACTTCCCATGGTAGAAAAGACGATAAAGTTGTAGGAAATGATGATTTAACCACGACGGATAACATCTCGCAGGAAGACACATTGCCTGTTGCCAGCGATGATACAACTGAAAATGACACAACAGAAGATTCTACAACGGAAAATAGAACAACGGAAAATATGACCACAGAAACGGAGCCTGATACAGAGAGTTCAGGAGAGGGAATGACAGAACCAACAACTCCACAGCCAACAACTCCGCCGACTACAGCGCCAACAACGGGGGCTCCGACAACAAAAGCACCTACTCAAGCGGTTACAACGAAAGCTCCTACTCAGGCGCCAACTGCAAAGCCAACCCAGGCACCAACAACAGTAGCACCTACAGAGTCGCCGACTACAGTGGCACCTACAGAGCCGCCGACTACAGAAGAACCTACAACTGCAGAAACATATGTAACTGACAGGTATATTACCACATATATTGATATGTCTAATAAAGGTAATAGTAGCTTAAGTACAGCCGCCGAAAAAGAAGAAGTTCGTGGATATTATACTGGAGATTGGAGTCCATCAGGTTTTCCTAGTGGTAAAGGTTGTTTAGTTGTATATGGAAATTACGATTGGATGGATAGCTTTGAAGAGGGTAATGTTATGTATATCTTTGACGGTGAATGGAGTGCTGGAACAGTTCATGGTTCAGCCACAAAAGTCCGATTAGTGTACGATGGAGGTACTCTTATTTCAGGAATGGTTAGTGATTGGAAATACTGGATTGATACGGAGGGGGGAAGTGTATCAATAGGAAGTGTATCAATATTAGTCGGAGATGATTGGGTTTACGGTCAACCTAATGGACTAATGACACAATATTTTGCTAACGAAAATTCATCACCATTCTATATAACAGGTCAATGGGGAAGTAACTTTAATTCGGATGATTTAACCCATTATTCTTGGGATGGTAAATACAAAATTTCATGGTAAGATTTTAGTAATCATAAGCAAAAAGACGAACAGTTATCCGCTGTTCGTCTTTTACTTAATAACCTTCTTGAAAAACTCTTCATATTCACAGGAGAAAATTTCCTTCAAAGCCATTATCATATCCACAGTAGGATTATTGCGTCCGTTTTCAACCTTTGAAAAAATGCCTGTGGTTACATATATGTCTTTTAACTGTAATTTTGCGATAACATCTACCGCTTTCATACTTTGTTCTTTTCGTAGTCTTCGTATATTGGAACCCACAATAGGGTTTAAATGCTGGTTAATTCTTTCTGCCATAACACACCTCAAGTAAATTTTATCGAAATTAGTAGAAAAAAAGTGTCCAAAATGGAAGATTGTGGTATAATATCCTTATAAATCCTATGAAAGGAATGGAACGTATGAAGAATAAAAAAATAATAGTAGCTTTAATGGGGGTTGTAATGGTTATTTTTACTGTGTGTATGCTTGTTTTTGCATATCCACATAACGAAATGCCAGATAACTATACTGAAGCCAAAGAAGGTGTTGTGTACATTGTATCTGAGCATTCCGATTCTATTGGTACTGGTTCGGGCTTTGCAATTGGCGAGAACGGAAAGCCGGTTCAGTACATAGTAACCAATTATCACGTTGTGTTTGACACTGATACAGGGGAGAAGGCAGATACTGTAACCGTGTGTTTTTCAGCAGCGGCAAACCGCTATATGGTGGCACAGATTTACAGATATAGTGCAGCCAAGGATATAGCAGTTCTCAGACTTCCGGAACCGACAACGGAGGTAAAGCCACTTACTCTTCGTAAATATGCAGAAAATGATATGAGTGAGACATTTTATGCTTTGGGCTATCCTGCCAGAGCAACTGCATTAACAGACTATGAGAGATTTGATAAAACAGAAATTGTTACAACTAGTGGAATGATTTCCAGACAGACAATGATTAATGAATCTGATGTATATATGCTTGATTTGGAAATCACCTCCGGTAATTCAGGTGGTCCTTTAGTTAACAGTGAGGGTGAGGTTGTAGGTATTAATACCTTCAGCGTAACTGATGCCAGTGGTGATGAGTCTAATTACGCAGTATGTATAGATGAATTAACCCGATTAATAGATTCTAACGAAATTCCTTACACTTTGAATACTGATGTAAATAGCAAAGCTGTTGTTATAATTGCTGTTGTGGCAGTTGTTGATGTAGCAATAATTGCGGGAGCTCTCATTATTTTACTATCTAAAGGTTCACAGAGGGTGAAAAACACATCCGTATCTAAGGAAAAAGCAGAAAAGCCTATTGAGAAGGATATATCCAAAACAGTTGCTGTAGGAGGAATATCCAAGACAGTGGCAGTTTCAGAAGGAGTGGCAATTATAAGCTGCATTGCCGGCGATTTAGAAGGCAAGGATTTTGTTCTTAAGAATAAGCTTATAATGGGAAGAGACCCACAGAAATGTAAGGTAGTATTTCCTCTTGATGCAGAGGGTGTATCCGGAATTCATTGTCAGGTATATTTAGAGCAGGGCAAGGTTAAATTAATGGATTTAGGAAGTACATACGGAACATTTGTAGGGAATGGTCTGAAAATAGATGCTGAAACAGCTGTTGAGCTTAAGGACGGAGATACTTTTTCGCTTGGAAGTGAGAAAAATAAATTCTCAGTAAGTACCAAATAAGGATTGAGTCTATGGAATGTTTTATTGCAAAATATTCGGATAAAGGTGGAAGAGATAATAACGAAGACTATATCGGTATATCAGAAAATGTTTTTGTGTTAGCGGATGGCCTTGGAGGGCACTCTAATGGTGAAACTGCTTCAAAAACAGCAGTGGAATTCGTGCTTGAAAATGCAGAGACGATTAGGTCTATTGATAATGACACAATGCATGATTACATTGTGAGAGCTAATAAAGCTGTTTTTGACAACCGAGTAGGGAATATGGCGACTACAATTGTGTCAGCTTTCGTAAAAGATGGATATTTTAATTATCTTAATGTAGGTGACAGCAGGCTATATTATTTTCGAAGAGGTAAAATAATTTTACAATCAAGAGATCACTCTGTAACTCAGGCATGTGTGGACATGGGAGAAATTAAGCCGGAAAAAATGCGTTTTCACCCTGACAGAAACAAACTTACGAAGGCTTTGGGGCTCAAATCGGATATACAGATTTCTCAGAAATTTAATCCTATTGAAATAGAATGTGGTGATGCTTTTTTACTGTGTTCTGATGGATTCTGGGAGTATTTATACGAAAAAGAGATGATAAAATATCTATCCAAATCTTATACGCCTCAGGAATGGCTTGAGAGAATGCTGAAAAAAATTATGACCAGAGTTGGGAAAAATAATGATAACATAAGTGCAATCTGTGTATATATCAGATAATTAAAACGTGTCGCAAGGGTTAATCCAGGCGACACGTTTATTCATTCTAATCCTCTTCAATTACATGTATCTCCATATAATCAAAATCAATCTGCTCCACGAAATTGTCAGAAGTAAATCTTGTCTTATCATGACGGCGGAAATCCTCGATAGTGGCATCTAACCACACTGGCACTGCCAAATCAAAGCTGTGACAGGCCTCGTTAAGACTTTCAAGAACCTTGGAGGTTCGGGATTGTTCCATATTATCCTTGGTTATTACTATATCTTTCATAAGATGATTATCTTTAAAAATTTTACACCACATTCTGAACATAAGGGTTACCTCCTTGCTACAACAATTTTATGTGCTTTATGTATAAAAGTCAACTAATACAATTGACTTAAAAAGATGTTTAAGACTATAATTACTACAGATGTAACGAAAGGACAGGTCATAATGGACGGAATCAAAAAATATCTTAACAGAGTTTTTATAGAGGGACTTAGTGGAATGGCATTGGGTCTGTTTGCAACTCTTATTATAGGCACAATTCTTGGGCAGATAGGAGTGTTTGTTCCGGGAAAAGCCGGATTATATATGGTGTATGTAGCTAATATTGCCAAGTCACTTATGGGTGCTGGAATTGGTGTAGGAGTTGCCAGCAAATACAAGGCACCACCTTTGGTGGCAGTGTCAGCGGCGGTGGCAGGACTTATTGGAGCTTTTCCTACTGCTTTTACGGGGGATGCAATAACATCAGCCATTACCCTTGGGAGTCCGGGTAATCCTCTGAGTTCATTTATTGCGGCATATGTTGCTATTGAGATTGGTTTGCTGGTATCCGGCAAAACTCCTGTAGATATAATTATTACACCTGTGCTTTCAATAGGAGTGGGGGCATTGGTTGCGTTTTTGGTTGGACCATATGTAGGAAAGTTTATGACATGGCTTGGAAACCTTATCAATGTTAATGTTGAGGCGCATCCTATTATCGGTGGAATTATTTTGTCCGTATCAATGGGAATCTTTTTGACCTTGCCTATAAGCTCGGCGGCGATTGGCGTAATGCTAGGACTTGATGGTCTTGCAGCGGGAGCGGCTACTATTGGCTGTTGTTGTCAGATGGTAGGATTTGCAGTTATGAGCTATAAGGAAAACAAATTCGGAGGACTTATCGCTCAGGGAATCGGAACTTCCATGATTCAGATGCCTAATATTATTAAGCATCCGAGAATATGGATACCGCCAATTGTGTCCAGTATAATTCTTGCACCACTTTCTACGATGGTGTTTAAAATGCATAGCAATGCAGTGGGTTCAGGAATGGGCAGCTCCGGACTTGTTGGACAGTTTTCTGCTTACGGAACAATGGTGGCAGAAGGGAGGGACCCTGTTATCGTATTGTTGATAATTCTTCTGATGCATTTTATTTTGCCTGGAGCAGTAACCCTTGGAGTATCAGAAGGAATGCGCAAAGCTAAATGGATAAAAGACGGAGATATGAAGCTTAATCTTTAGAAAAATACTTGTTATAAAAGTATAAATATTCTATAATTATATAAGATATGACTAAAGACTAGTGAATGGAGGAATATATTGTGGATAGGAACATTTTATCAGGAGATGTTAATACTCTTATAGAGTATAAGGCATTGGTAGAGGATTACAATAATTCCAAGGTTCTTAATGAGCAGGCACAAGCAGAGGAAAAAAGACTTGAGAAGGAGCTTGCACTTAATAAGAAGAATCTTAAGGATGATATAGAAATTACAGTTAAGAAAAGACGTAATGAGGTCAGCGATAAGTTTGACAAGGAAATAGATAAAGACGAGAGTAAGCTTAGAAAGATTCGTGGTCAGAGAAGTAAGGCTAAGAACAAGGGCGTTAAGGCTAGAATTGCAGAAGAGACCGCGGATTTGACAGCTCAGAATAATGAACTTAAGGCCAATATTAAGTCGTCCCTGAGAGCGGAGAAGCTTTCATCATTTTGCGGAAGTGGTTTGTATTTTTCATTGTTTTTTACAAAAGGTGTGGGAGAAATTTTCTTCTGTGCATTGGTTATAATATTGATGTTTTTGTGTTTGCCATTAGCGGTGTATGAATTACTTCCTTTTGAGAAATTGGATGGTGGATTACAGAAATTGTTTTTGGCGATAACTTATTTTGTTATTGTTGTGTTGGTGTTTTTCCTGTACAAGCTCATCGAAAATAATACCAAGCATAAACATAAAGAGGCACTTTTATCGGTTCGTTCTTTGAGAGACCAGGTGAATAGTAATAATAATCAGATTCGTAAGATTGCCAAATCTATCCGCAAGGATAAGAATGAGGATATGTATAATCTTGGAGATTATGATAATAAGCTTCAGGATTTGGAGAATGATATAGCTATTATTACACAGAATAAGGCGGATGCGTTAAAGATGTTTGACGAGACCACCAAGCCTGCAATCGTGCAGGAGATTGAAGGGCGGGAGATGCCTAGAATTGAGGAACTTGAGCAGAAGTACAATGAGATTGTGGCAAGACACGCGGAGCTTGAGGATACAGTTAAGCAGTTGGGTATTAAGCTTTCGACTGAGTATGAGAGTTATGTTGATAAGAGCTTTTCTGATGCAGCTAAGATTGATGAGTTAATTTCTTTTATGGAGAATGGACAGGCAGCTACTGTGGGAGAGGCAATACAAGCATACAAAACAAAAGCATAAAACTAATAAAACATATATATCTAGAGCAAAGGAGCTTTAGATATATATGTTTTTTATTGCTGTTTTTTCGAAAAAGTTTAAACTGTGAGCGAATATTACAACTGTGATAGAACTTTTATGCTGGTTCGGAATATTCAAGTAGCGCATACAGCAGAGCCTTTGAAATTGTGTCGGCTAACTGCATCACCATGGAAAGTCTTGTGGTTTGTAAAAGTAAGCTTTCCATCATGCCGGAAAAATTAACAATTCCGGTAATATGAATGTCGCCCACAGTTGGAAGTTCCTTGTTGACACCAAGTCCCGGACGAAGCGGTCCATTTCCAAGAGTAACAAAACCAATGTGATCCTTGCTTCCCAGTGAAGCATCTATAGCCAGAACAAAAGGATTGGTTTTGGTATCTGAAATTTCCTGTAATTTGTCAGCCAGATTGGTGGCATGTATTGGATGCTCTAACGTGCCCCATATTTCTACATTTTTGAGACGATATTTTTCTAATTTATAGCCAATAAGGGGGCCTAGACTGTCTCCTGTTGAGCGGTCACTTCCCACACATAATATTATGATTTCTTTGTTGCGGATATCGTGTTCCCTGAACATTTTTAAAAGTGCATTTTTAAGCTCATAGGAAGCTTTTATCGTTGCAGTATTAAAATATGAAATTAAAACAGGGGATTCTTTTAGCAATATAGCAAGTCCTTTCTTAGTGTATCCGAGAAGTTCAAAAACCCCGGTTATATAAGTATACGCAGGAATATGAACAAATATTCTTTTTAAATTTAGTAAAATAATTAAAAAAGGGGGTGAATTTGAGAACAGAAGATGATAAAATGAAGTTTGATGTTGGACATGACTATTTTTATTTGGAGGTATTAAAAGTGGAGGTCATTTACAGAGATAATGGAAAAGTTATCCTTCCTAAGAATGTTAAGAAAATCGGAACAGAAGATGGAAATCGCAGAGTTTACATAGAAGATTACGCATACTCATTTATTAAGGACATTTCAGTGGATGAGGACGAGGACGGAGCAGTTGGTATTCTTTTAGGAGAAGTTAAGAAGGCTGACGGAGTTACTTATGTTTTTATTAAGGGAGTTGTAGAGGTTTTAAATGCGGCAGTGTATACTGACCACATCGCTTTTACACAGGAGACATGGCCGATTACTAAGAAATATATTGCCCAGTATTTTGGGGATTATGATATTCTGGGATGGTATTTGTCTTCAAACAAAATTACAGAAGATGATATGGATATTATCAATAAAGCTAATGAGGAGAGCTTTACAGACGAAGATAATGTGTTTTTTATGGTTAATAATGGTGCGGGGGATGAGGCTTTTTGGCAGAAGGGCGAGAATGGTCTTGAAGCAATGACCGGATATACGGTTTATTTTGAAAAAAATCCTTCTATGCAGAGATATATGAAGGAAAACCAGAGCGAATATGATGCTAAATATGTTGCCCAGCCACCTGTAGATGAGACCGGAGAAGAAGAACCACAGGGACAGTATCGTAATATTGTCAAAGAACGTAGTAATGGAGGTAACAGTATTAAGCGCAATCTTACTGCCATATACGTACTTAGTATGTTAGTTATCATTGTTGTATTGGTAATTGGTGTGAATAAGATTAACGAGTTTAGTAAGAATAATTCTTCAGGAAATAATGAAGGTACACTTGCGGTAGATGCTGAGGGACAGGAGCAGACGTCCAAAACACCTGTAACCTCTCTTGAGGCTAATCTTCCTACAACGGAAGCGGATACAACAGAGGCACCTGTAACGGAAGAACCTACAACAGAGGAGCCTGTCACAGAAGAACCTACAACAGAGGAACCTACCACCGAAGAACCTACAACAGAAGCTCCTGTAACAACACAGAGTTATATTGTTAAGCAGGGAGACAGTATGTGGGGAATTTGTGTACAGTTCTATGGTAAGTATTCAGAAGAATATGCTAATGGTATTTTAACAGCCAGTGGATTAAGCTCAACAAATGATCTTCAGCCGGGAATAGAGCTTAAAATACCTAGTGCAAATTAAGGAGCGGGGATTTTGTCAAGTATCAGAGAATACAAGAAAGAAAAACAAAAAAGAGCAAATTCTCCAGAAGGTGAATTAGACGATTACAAAAGGAAACTTCGAGACCATAATCTTAAGAGACTTTTGATATTTGTAATTATTGCTATAGTGGTTGTGGTGGCGATTATTATTCTTATTGTATATGCTAAGAAAAATAATTATTCCGGATACAATATTGAAGATTCCATCAGAAGAACTGATAGCGGTTATGCGACATACCTTGGGGACGAGGAAATATATGTAAGATGCAGCAGAGATGGTGCGGCGGCTTTTGGCTATGATGGAACTCAGAAATGGAACAAGACCTATGAGATTAATTCTTTGGGTGTGGACAAGGCGGGCAATTATCTTGCAGTAGCGGATGTGGGAGGTAATGAAATTTACTTTTTTGATGTAAATGGGTATATAACCACCATTAGCACTACTTTGCCAATTGTTAAAATCTCAGTATCTGAAAAAGGTTTGGTTGTGGCTATTTTGGAGGATTCAGATGCATCATATATTGATATGTATGGCAAGGATGGCTCTAAGATATATACCATTAAGACCACTGCGTCCAGTGATGGAATTCCAACAGATGCATCTGTTTCACCGGATGGCAATAAATTAGTAGTAGCATTTACATCTGTTAAGGGTGTGGATTTGGTTACCAGTGTGGATTTCTATAATTTTGACGTTGTAGGTCAGAATGAAAGTGAAAGAATTGTTGGTGGCTTTAATATCTATGACAATCAGCTGGTAGGTGATGTGGAATTCCTTAATGAAACTGCGGTTGTTGCGGTTGCTGAGAATCTTATAAGTTTTTATACAATTAAGGAATATCCAAAGCTCATTAATAATGTTGAAATTGCCGAGAGAATAGAGCAGATTTTTTATTCCGAAAGTAATTTTGCTTATGTGTATACAGGCGAAAATGGAAATCGTAATATTGCTGTATATAATTTAAGTGGGGAGCTTCAGTATACTAAGTCGGTCTCAGAGGAATATAATTCTTTTACCTTTACGAAAACGGGGATAATGATTTATGGTAATAAGAATTTCATGCTTCTTAATGAGAAGGGCAATGAAATAATCAGCGGGGAGTTTGACGCGGATATATCTGACATTATTCATATTGATGGTAAGGAATATCTGTTTATTTCTCCGGATAAAATATATAAGGTAAAATTTAAGTAGGAATATATATGAATTGGACATTAGTAGCTGTGATAGTAATACTTGCTGCTTTTGCAATAGTCGGACTGAAAAGGGGAATTGTGAGAATGATTCTGTCCATTGTGTTTTCAGTGGTGGGTATTGTGGTGGCAATTATTATAACACCTGGGGTCACTTCCTATGTCAGGACAAATACAGACTGGGATGACAGAGTAACAGAGCGCACTAGAGAGTATATGGAGGAGTCGGGATTTTTTATCTCCAAGGATTCAGATGATATTAAAGAATTCTTCCCGGAGGTGTTCCAGAAGGAAATCAATCAAGGCGCCGAAGAATATTTGGAAAAAGGCGTGGATGCGTATAATGAATACATTGTCGGAGCGGTGGCGGACTTTATTCTGTCAGGCATAGTGTGCCTTCTTGTATTTGTGACAATAGTTGTGGTCTGTGCCATAATAGGGGCAATTGTTAAGGCTATAGCGAAGTTTCCACTTATCAGAGTTGCCAATGATTTGGGTGGTATGGTGGCAGGTTTTGGACTGGGATTTATTTTTGTCAGTGTACTGTTTTTGATTTTGATGGTATTTAGTAAATTTCCTTGGGCGGAAAGAATATATATGGATATAGAGAGCAATCCGGTGCTATCCTTTATGTATAACAAAAATCTGATTTTGATTATAATAGCAAAAATATTTTAAAAATGTGTTGACTTACAAAAATATAATTGATATAATACAAAAGCTGTCGGTTAACGACAGCACAATGGCGAGTTAGCCAAGCGGTAAGGCGTGGGTCTGCAACACCCTGATCGCCGGTTCAAATCCGGCACTCGCCTCTATAGTTGGTCACATAATAGGTGGCAATACGAAAACCAGTAACCATAAGGGTTGCTGGTTTTTATCATGTAGAAAAGACACCACACAAGGTGTCTTTTATTGACAAAATATATATATGTACTATACAATAAAATAAGTACAAAAGTGTTTTAGAAAGGGGACTGGTTATGAGCAGAGAAGAGGATATTAAAGCATTAAAATAATTAAAAAACGACCTTAATGAGGCAGATGCCTATGCTGAGCTTGCAAATGAAGAGTGGGAAAAAAGTAGAGCAATCAAGCAGGAGATGGATAATGCAAAATTTGTCTTTAAACCGCTCCCTACCAATAATGAAGAGATTGCAAGGGAAGGTTTTAAAAAGCATTGGAAAGAGTTTTTCTCAAAGACCGGCAAATTCAAAGCGGTTTTCCTTGGGCTGTACAGTCTTGCTATGGTGGCAGCCGCAGTCATGTTGTTTATAGCAGCCTTCAAAAACAATGGTTTTATATTTAATAGTCCGCATCAATACGAAGAAACTATACAACGTGTGCTTACAGGACTTGTTGCAGCAGCCTTCCCTTTAGTTACTGCAATGTTTTCATGGGTACATATAGTTGCTTCAGATGAAAGAGGCACCTTTTTAAGAACCATGTTTATATGGCTGGGTGTTACCGGAGTGTTATTTGCAGTTGTGTGCGACTGGACAAAAAGTATGCATCTTCTTTTAATTGATTTAGGAACTTTGATTGCTACTATTTTAATATGCTTTGTTATCCAGCTTATATTTTTTATTATTAGTAAGCTGCCCCCTGCTTATAATAGAAAGCAAAGGGCTGTGCTTGCAGCTGAAAAGCAGAAGGATATTGATAATGCGGAGCTTAATAAGGTTAATGAAGTAAAAGAAAAAGAAGAGTGGGAGGCCTGGTGGGCAAAACGTAAGCCTGAACTCAAGGAGGAGGGGCTCGACCATATAAGCCGTGGTGATGCCGCTATGGAAAAAGCCAAAGCCTATCTTGCAAGTGCTGAAGCTTCCGATGTTTTAGCCGAGAGCGACAAAAATACTGAAATAATTGATTGTCTTATTCATTTAATAGAAAGTCGTCGTGCAGACAGTATTAAAGAGGCTCTTCATGAATATGATTCGATGGAGCAGAATAAAAAACTTCTTGAAATAGAGGCAATAAAGGCTAATCTTGAAATCGAAAAGGCGAAGAAAGAAAATGCCGACCGTGCACACGAAATGGAAATGAATCGTCGTCATCAGATTGAGATGGAAGCACAGGCAAGAAGAAGTGCTGATATGCAGTCCCAGATTGCGGCAAATACAGCCGCTGCCGCTGCTTCTGCAGAGCGTATGCGTAGAGAGGCAGCTTCTGCCGCAGCAGACGCAGCTGCAACACAGGCGAGAGTTGCATCAGATGTATCAGCTATTTATCGCAACGAATATTATAATTCTTAAGAACGTTGATGCAAGTTAAGAAGTCGCGACATAAGTTCGCGACTTCTGTTAATAATTCAAGGAGATTATTATGGATATCGAACTTAATGACATTATTAAAATGAAAAAACCTCATCCATGCGGAAGTCAGGAATGGGAAGTATTAAGAGTAGGTGCGGATTTTAGACTCAAATGTATGGGTTGCGAACACCAGGTTATGATTGCACGGAGAATTGTGGAGAAAAATATCAGAGGAATACGAAAAAACACTTGCAAAAGCTGATTTTATGTGGTATCATAACTTTTCGTGATATATAGATTTATATTCCTTGCTCCTTTTTTGTAAAAGGGGCCATAAGACCAGAAGGAGGTGCAGTAAGCATGAATAAGTACGAATTAACAGTAGTTGTTAACGCAACTGTAGAGGACGATGTGAGAGCAGCAGTCATCGAGAAGGTTAAAGAACTTATCGCTCGTTTCGGTGGTACTAACACTGAAGTTAAGGAAGAGGGTAAGAAGAGATTAGCTTATGAGATTCAGAAGATGAATGATGCTTTCTATTATTTTATTCATTTTGACGCTGACGCTAATTGCCCAGCTGAAATGGAAGCTCAGCTTCGTATTATGGACAACGTTCTTAGATACTTGTGTGTAAGAGTAGAAGAGTAATTCTAGTTCGGTTATGTACAACCGAGAATGGAGGCAAGTATGAATAAAGTTATCTTAATGGGAAGATTGACAAGAGATCCGGATGTTCGTTATTCCACCGGAGAGAGACAGATGACTATCGCCAGATATACTTTGGCAGTAGACAGAAGACGTCGTAATGATGGAGAGCAGACAGCAGATTTTATCTCCTGTGTTGCTTTTGATAGAAACGCTGAATTTGCTGAGAAGTATTTGAAGCAGGGAACCAAGGTATGCGTTACCGGAAGAATTCAGACAGGAAGCTATACGAACAAGGACGGAGTTAAGGTTTATACAACGGACGTTGTAATTGAGGAATGCGAATTTGCAGAAAGCAAGAACGCATCAGGAAACAGTAGTTTTTCACAGGCAAGACCGGAGCCTGAAGCAGCAGGAGATGGATTTATGAACATCCCTGATGGTGTTGAGGACGAAGGCTTACCATTTTAATTTTTGATTTTGATAAAGGAGGTCATGTTAATGTCTAATCCAAGAGAGTCTAAGGGCGATTCTCCAATGAGAAAGAGAATGGGCCGTAGAAGAAAAAAAGTTTGTGTATTCTGTGCCGATGCAGCTAACAATGTTATCGACTACAAGGATGTTAATAAATTAAAAAGATATGTATCTGAGAGAGGTAAAATTCTTCCTAGAATAATTACCGGTACATGTGCAAAGCATCAGAGAGCTCTTACAGTAGCTATTAAGAGAGCAAGACATATTGCACTCTTACCATATACTTTAGATTAATTCAGTAATTAAGAACTCGTAGTAAATACTACGGGTTCTTTTTTGCTTAAGAAAATTAAGATGAAAAGTTGACACTGAATAATTACAGAAATTCACTTGCAAAATTCAGTAGTTATTGCCATTGTAAATTGTCTGATAAAGGCGTATTCTTATCCCTAAGATATCTATTGCATGCAATACAAATATTTGGGAGGATACGTTTATGAATAATAACTTAATTAACGCAACAGGAAATATTCCATACGGACTTACCAATGATTGTATGTTTCATATGGTTTTTCAAAAAGATATGGTCGCACTTAAGGGTCTTATATGTGCCGTACTTCACCTTGAATCTGAAGATATTAAGGAGATAGAGGTATGCAATCCACTGGAAATTGGTAAAAGTTTAGAGGCTAAAAATTTCTTTCTAGATTTAAAGATAAAACTAAATAACAACACAATTGTTAATCTTGAAATGCAGATAATGAATAGGGGAAACTGGCCGGAGAGGTCGTTAAGTTATCTTTGCCGCAACTATGATAATTTGGAAAAGGGTGAGGATTACGAGAATGTATGCAGTGCTGTTCATATAGGATTTATAGATTTCACATTGTTCCCAGATGAACCGGAATTTTGTGCTACATATATGCTTTCAAATGTCAAAACCAATAGAATATATACTAGTAAATTCAAACTTAAGGTGGTAGAATTAAATCAAGCAGATATTGCTACTGATGAGGACAAATATTACAAGATTGACGGATGGGCAAGACTGTTTAAATCTACTACATGGGAGGAATTAAGAATGTGTGCAGGTGAAGATGCAGCAATGCAGTCAGCGGTAAAAATGGTATACGAATATAACGAAGAAGAAGCGGTTCGTGATATGTGTCGTGCACGCAAGGAAGCCCTTGCCTTTGAGGAGTATATTAAGCAGGAGAAGGAACGCTTGTTGGCACAGAAAGAAGCGCTTGAATCTGAAATTGAGCAAGTGGTAGTTGAAAAAGAGCAGGCAGTAGTTGAAAAAGAGCAGGCGGTAGTTGAAAAAGAGCAGGCAGTAGTTGAAAAAGAGCAGGCAGTAGTTGAAAAAGAGACATACAGGCAACGCGCGGAGAGTTTGGAAGCAGAAGTTGAGGGGATGAAATCTGAAATGGAAAGACTCAAAAAAGAAATTGAAGGGCTAAGAAAAGGTGGATGAGAATTCAAAAAGTAAAACGAGGGGTACCACTAATAATGGTAGCCATAATTTGTATTACATTGATTTTACTTATAGGTACATTATTAGTACCTGCTTTAATGTCAGGAAAATACGGCTTTACATCTAAAATGGCAGCAGGAAGTTTTGCTGAGTATCCGTGTATTGAGTTGGAGGATTATGACATTTATTGGTATACGATAACTACGCCAGAAGAAATGGAATGTATTGATGGATTCAAGCCAGTTAAGAAAGCTTTTATCGGATATACAGTGAGAGAAGAAGATTATATATACCAAGACGTATATTGTAATAATGAAAAAGTGGCTATCCTATATTCTATTAAAGGAAAAGAATATGAAGTTCAATATAATTCATTCTTTACAACTGAGCAAGCTGTAGAAGAATTCTATATTGGAGAGAATCATTTTACTGTTAAAGACTAAAAAATTTGAAATCCCCTAGCTTAGGGGATTTTTTTTAATGGGAGGTTGCTGCGCTAAAAGAACACATAAAAGATAGATATTTGTGTTATTATGATAGTAGCAATTGCAACAACAAAAGAGGTATGAAATGGCGTACAAAGTTTTATTGGTAGAAGACAATCCACAAATAACAGTGGCAATAAGTGATTTTTTCATAGGAAAAAGCGATGGAGAACTGGAAATAATTTCGGCAAAGAACGGCGATGAGGGGCTCTTTAAAATCTATGAAACGGAATACGATTTAATTTTGTTAGACATAATGTTGCCGGGAGTTAATGGATATACAATTTGTCAGGAAATCCGCAAAAAAAGTACAGTTCCAATTATTTTCATTACTGCAAAAATTCACGAAGAGGATATGCTTCGTGGATATGATTTGGGCTGTGATGACTATGTAACCAAGCCTTTTTCTCTAAAAGAATTATATGTCAAGGTGTGGGCACTTTTAAAACGCTCCAAGGGTTTAATCGGTAGCAACGTGCTTAGCTGTGGGGACATTACATTAAATCCAACTACTTGCCTTGTGAAGGTTAAGGAAGAGATTATTTCCCTTCCGCCAAAGGAATATGAGATTCTTAAATATCTTATGGAGCGCAAGGAACAGGTAGCAAAGCGAGACGTTATATTAAGTCATATCTGGGGATATGATTATGAAGGCTCGGACAGAGTTGTGGACAACCATATTAAAAAATTACGCCAGGCACTTGGTAGCAGCGGAAAACAATTAAAAACCGTTGTTGCCAAAGGTTATATAATCACCGAAAGGAAATAACTATGAAGAGGAAATTTATTACTTTTTTGATAAAAAGATGGGCAGTGCTACTGGTTATTGCTGTGATTATCGGCATAGTATTAACAACTATTATTGAACAAAAATATCTTGAGGAAGAGTTACAGGCGAGTGCAACTTTTTCAGCAGGTAATTGGGAAAAAAATGTGGATATGGAAGTGATTGCCGGGATTTCTGAGGATGTGACAGAGGAGGAAAAAGAGGCAAGTATTAATAAGGCGATTTTTTTCTTGAGCATTAGAAAAAACAATGGAGCATTAATTAGAAGAGACACAGGGGAGCACATCTTGCCACAGGATGACGTGGTTATAATTTGTCCTGATTTATTGAAGACTTTCTATTCATGTCCAATGTCCGATTTTAACGAATCTGATTGGTTAAATGATGAGAAGGTGTCTTTATTCAGCTATTACGAAGCACCTGATTATTCCCAAGATATTCTTACAGAAAATCTTGACCCGAATTTAAAAGAATTTAATGCAACCGGCTCTAATAGCGTGTATTACGAGAAGACAAAAGGTTTTATGCAGTACAAATGCTATGAATATACATATGATGCAGTTGGTGAGGAGACCTTCTCTTTGATATATGTGTATGACCTTGATTTGTGGAGTTTATATTATGAAAGTTTTATTCCGATTTATATTGGATTGTTTGTAGGGAGTATTCTAATTGCTGTCATTATTGCGATTCTAGATTTTAAGCGTTATGAAAAATTTGAATATCAGAAAAAGTTAACATCAAGTCTTGCCCATGATTTGAAAAGTCCGCTGACAGTAGTTTCCGGATATGTAGAAAACCTTGAAGCTAATCTTTTTCCAGAAAAAAGAGATTTGTATATACAAGGAATTGAAGAGAATGTCAGCTATATGAATGACATTATTACCAATATTCTGGAGCTGTCACGTTTGCAGGAGAAAAAGGGTGAACTACAAAAGTCGCAAATTAATCTGGCGGAAATTTGTAATGATATAATTGCAAAATACAAGTCAGAAATTGAAATAAAAGCTCTTACATTTAAGCTTACCGGGGACGCAACAATTGAGTGTAATAAAATATCAATGGAAAGAGTTTTTGATAATCTTATTAATAATGCCATTGCCTACACTACTAAAGGAGAAGTGGTGGAAATATCCATCGATAATAAGGAAATTGTATTTAGCAATCCTTACGACGTACCGTTTGCATGCAAAACAGAGGAACTTTTGGAGCCTTTTGTAAAGGGAGATGTTAGCAGGGGTAACCATGGAACCGGACTGGGATTAAGTATTGTAAAAACGATTGTGGATTTACATAGGTTTAAATTGGAAATTGCAGATGCAGATAATTTTTTTATGGTGAAAATTAAATACTAATTAATTGGGGCTGCTGCGAAAATAATTCGTAGTGGCTTCTGTTATTTTGCAAATTTCTTTTGCCACTTCTGCACTCACGATTTGCGATAGAAAAATGCACTAATTTCTAAGAAAGGGCCTTTGGATATAGTGATTATTTGATGTCTCTCCAAAAGTCCTTTCAAGAAATTAAGGCATTTTTCTATAAAGAAATCTTAGAATGCAGAAGCGGCAAAAGAAATTTTATCACAAAAAAGCCACTACGAATTTTCTTCGCAGCAGCTTTCAATTTTTTTTAAAAAATAGTTGACTTGATATTAACAATGTGATAATATCAAAACATCAATAACAGAGAGGTGATGGTGTGAAGATAACAGAAGAAGAGTTTTTAGCCACATATAATCAAGAAAAATATGAGCGACCTTCCGTTACAGCAGATATTGTAACATTTACAATTCGTGATGATGATAAGGACAGTTATCGTCACAATCCTGAGCGTAATCTTTCCGTATTATTAACGAAGCGTGGAGCACATCCTTTTATGGATGCCTGGGCATTACCAGGTGGATTCCTCAGAGGAGAAGAGACAATTGAGCAATGTGCTTTTCGTGAGATTACAGAGGAGACTAACGTAGCACCTTCGGCATTGATGCATTTTGGAGTGTTTAGTGAACCGGACAGGGACCCTCGTGGACGAATAATCTCCAATGGCTTTCTATCTATCATCAGCGAAGAGGATGTTAAGGCGATAAGTGGTGGCGACGCTGTGGATGCACAATGGTTTGATATTTACTTTGTTAAGAATTCGGAGGGGGATTTTGAACTTAGTTTGAAGTCTGAAACGGAGAATTTGAAGGCAGTTCTTAGGGAAAAGAGAACAAGGTTTAAGAAAACAGAATTCGATATAATCCATAGCGGCGGGTTGGCTTTTGACCATGCAAAGATTATATCCACCGCATTTACTGTATTACGCAAGAATGCAGAAAGCTTCGATTTCTTATTTGATTTTATGCCGGAGAAATTCACATTAACGGCGATGCAGAGAGTTCAGGAAGCGATTCTTGACACAACCATTCTTCCTGCAAGCTTTCGTCGTAAAATAGCAGATTATGTGGTTGAAACAGAAGAGTACGTAACAGGCGCAGGACACAGACCTGCCAAGTTGTTTATGAGAAAAGAGAGGAATGATTAATATGAAGAAAATTTTAGTTGTTGTAGATATGCAGAAGGATTTTGTTGACGGAGCGCTTGGTAGCAAAGAGGCAGTTGCCATTGTTCCTAACGTAGTTAACAAGATTAAGAATTTTGAAGGGGATATTTTTGTTACTTACGACACTCATTTTGAAAACTATATGGATACCAATGAAGGCAAGAATCTTCCGGTGCCACACTGCATTAAGGGCACAGAGGGTTGGGAGCTTAACCGGGATGTTATGGACGCACTTAATGACAAGGAGTATACTACAGTAGAGAAAATAACCTTCGGTTCTGTTGACCTTCCGGGCCTTGTTGGGAAAGTAGCCGGTGATAAAGCTTTTACTGTTGAGCTTATTGGACTTTGTACAGATATCTGCGTGGTTTCTAACGCATTACTTTTAAAGGCAAATTTTCCTGAGATGAATATTGCCGTAGACGCTACCTGTTGTGCAGGTGTAACCCCAGAGAGCCACGAGGCTGCTCTTACCACAATGAAGATGTGTCAGATTGAGGTAAAATAATATGATTAAATTAAACGGAAAAATAGTTGAGCTTGGACATTTTCCTGACGGCTCCCTGCTTATCAAAGAAAATGTTCCTAAGAACTTTCAAGAAGATTTAAGTGCAAATATTACATGGAAGTATGAAAATGACGGCGAACTGGTGGCACTTGTCTACCTTACAAAGCATTTGAAGGCACACGGAGTTAGCCATATTCACCTTAATATGCCATACATTCCTAATGCAAGACAGGACAGAGTCAAAACAGACGAGGATGTATTTACACTAAAATATTTTGCTGAGATTATTAATGGTCTTGGATTTGCTTCAGTGACTGTTTTGGACCCACATTCAACTGTAAGCGAAGCCTTAATTGACAGAGTTGTTATTAAGACTCCTAAGGAAAATATAGCTAAGGTTCTTTCCAAAATAGGCGAGGATAAAATAATGATGTTTTATCCTGACGAGGGAGCCATGAAGAGGTATTCAGCACTTGCGGATAAGCCTTATGCTTTTGGCATCAAAAAAAGAGACTGGACCACCGGACAGATTAACGGACTTGATGTTGCAGGGGCAACCGAGTTGATTGCGGGTAGCAGAGTTCTTATTGTGGATGATATTTGTAGTATGGGCGGAACCTTTTACCATAGCGCCAAGAAGCTTAAAGAGTTAGGTGCAGCAGAGATTTATCTGTACATTTCTCACTGTGAAAACACTATATTAAAGGGAGATGTATTAACAAGCGGTCTTATAGAAAAAGTGTTTACCACTGATAGTCTTTTGACAGAAACTAATGAAAAAATAGAGGTGATTGCATATGAATAAAATTAATCCAATGTTACTTATTGATTTTTATAAAGCAGTACATGCAGAGATGCTGCCAACAGAGATTACTAAATCAGTGTCATACTTTACCCCTAGAATGAGCAGGGTTAAGATGTGGGATAAGGTAGTAATGTTCGGATTGCAGGGCTTTATTAAGACCTACCTTATTGATTATTTTAACGATAATTTCTTCAATCTTCCTAAGGAGGAGGTTATAGGGGAGTACCGCAGAATTATGGACGCGGCACTTGGTAAGGATGCTTATAAGATTGACAAAATCGAGAAGCTTCACGACTTAGGGTATCTTCCGATAGAAATTATTTCTTTGCCTGAGGGAGCAAGAGTGCCAATGCATGTTCCTATGTTTGGAATTACCAATACTCATCCGGATTTTGCATGGCTTCCGCAGTCACTTGAAAGTCTTATTTCAGCTGAGAGCTGGCATCCAATGCTTGCTGCGACAGTGGGGGCAACATATAGGGATATCGTTAATAAATATTATGATTTAACCTGTGATGATTCTCTGGAAAGAGCAAGAGCTCTCGGTGCATTTGATTTTAGAGGTGAGGAATGTACAGAATCAGCTATTAAGGCAGGAGCGGGCTGGTGCTTATCCTTCTTAAACACTGCTACAGTTCCAACCATTCCATACCTTGAAGCTTGCTACAATTGCGATTGTACCAAGGAGCCAGTAGCTTTTGGCAGCCCAAGTACAGAGCATTCAGTTATGTGTAGTAACTACGCAATTGATGGGGATGAGATTACTTTACTTAGAAGACTTCTCACAGAGATTTATCCTAATACCAGCTTTTCTGCGGTATTGGATTCCTACGATTATTGGAATATTATTGAGAATGTACTTCCACAGTTAAAACCGGAAATTATGGCTCACAACGGATGTATGCTTATGAGAGGAGATTCCGGAGAATGTGTTGATGTAGTTACACAGACAGTATTTAAGCTGTGGGATGAATTTGGAGGAACTGTAAACAGCAAGGGCTACAAGGTTCTTGACTCTCATGTTAAGGCGATTTACGGAGATTCCATCACCATTCAGAGATGTGAGGAGATTTATAGAATTTTAATGGAAAATGGTTTTGCATGCTCTAACGTGGCGCTGGGTGTGGGCTCATTTTCAATGCAGTGCGTTGAAGAAGAAGGAATGTTGAAGCCATTTACAAGAGATACCTTCAGCTCCTGTATCAAAGCAACCTATTGTGAAATCGCTGATAAGCCATACCCAATATTTAAAAATCCTAAGGATGGTGGCTTCAAAAAATCACAGAAGGGCTGTTGCGTTGTAACACAGGATTCTAATGGAGAATATAGCTTTAAGGATGAATATACCTGGGAGGATGCGGTAAATACTCCTGATAACAAGCTTGTAACAGTATTTAAGGACGGAAAGATGGTTAAAGAGCAGAGTCTTGCAGAAATCAGAAGCGTCCTTCATGGAGGTAAGTTTTAATGTTTAATGCAGAAAAAATTAAAAATGATTGTATAGAATGGATTCGCAATTTTTTCAAAGAAAATGGTCCTGACTGTAACGCAGTATTAGGTATTTCCGGCGGCAAGGACAGCTCAATTGCGGCTGCACTTTGTGTGGAAGCACTTGGCAAGGAACGAGTTATTGGTGTTCTTATGCCATGCGGCGAGCAGCATGACATTGATATGGCATATAAGCTTGTTAATCATTTGGATATAAAGCATTATGTTGTTAATATAAAGGATGCGATTGAAGGTCTTACAAAGAACATTCCGCTGGAATTATCTAATCAGAGTAGGGTTAATCTTCCGCCAAGAATTAGAATGTCAACCTTGTATGCAGTTTCTCAAAGCTGTAACGGTAGAGTCGTTAATACCTGCAACCTTTCAGAGGATTGGGTGGGATATTCAACTCGTTACGGGGATGCGGCGGGCGATTTCAGCCCACTTTGTAATCTTACTGTTCAGGAGATTAAAGAAATCGGAAGACTTCTTAACCTTCCGGCAGATTTGGTGGATAAGATTCCGATTGACGGACTTTGCGGCAAAACAGATGAGGATAATCTTGGCTTCACTTATGCGGAGCTTGACCGTTATATCCGCACCGGAGAAATTGATGATTTGGACAAAAAATCACGAATTGATGATATGCATAGAAAGAATTTATTTAAGCTACAGTTGATGCCGGGATTTAAGCCGGAGCTGTAAAGGAGAATTAAACTGCGTCGGTGGAATTCCACCGGCGTTTTTTACTGCATAACCTTGACGGAATTAATACGTTGATAGTAAAATTATACATAAGTATAAATATTTTTAACGGAGAAAAATACTATGAAAATACGCCGCACAAAAGAAAACATACTTATCAATGATTATAAAAATAACAGTGAGGAAGTGGCAAACAGATATGTAATAAGATGTGCCACAAGTGCTATAATTATTGCATTTATTGTGTGGCTTCTTACAATGCTTAATATATTTTTGGTTGACAGAACTATGACAAGTATATGTTTTTTTAGTTCGCTGGCTGTATATGTATTAGGAGGACTTGTGTGCTTTTTTGGAGATTTATCCCATAAAAGGATGAAATACTATATTTTACTGTGGCTTGTAGTAATTATAACTATTATGACTGCTACAATGACATTTCATGCTATACTGGCATGTCTCCTTCCGATTGTGTGTAGTGCAATGTATTGTTCAAAAAAGGTAATTATTTATACATATGCACTAATGGTTATTAGTATAATATTAAGTGTTTTTGTGGGATACTATTATGGTTTGTGTGATACAAATATGGTGTTGCTTTCAGGTAAACCGATGTCAGATTATTTAGGGACTAATAATGAATTTCTACTTACGGAAGTTAACAACAATCCACTTGAGACTTTAACAATATTTTTTGTCCTTCCAAGATGTATGATTGCTGCAGGATTTGCAATGGTATGTAACAGTATTTCCAAAATCATTATGATGAATCATTCTTATGCAGAAAAGATGGAAAATCTGGCAGAAGTTGACGGAATGACAGGGTTATATAACAAGAGTAAATACTTGGATATGATTAATGGAAAATACACAAATATTGAAAAAGTTGCAGTTATTTTCTGGGACATTAATGATCTGAAAATAACCAATGACACAATAGGACATGAGGCCGGAGACCAACTTATTTCTATGGTTGCAACCAGTATTAGAAGTATTATCGGACCTAAAGATATGGCATACAGAATCGGCGGGGACGAATTTGTAATGATTATTATGAATTGTGATGAGAAAGAAGTTAGGGAGAAACTCATTAAGTGGGAAGAGGCTCTTAATAAGGCGGCAAACGATTGGGAGCATCCAATATCGGTTTCCCGCGGCTACGCAGTAGGTGAAGGCAAAAATATATCGGATATTATTCGTCGGGCAGATAAGATGATGTACGAAAATAAGCGTGAATGGCATCAGAAAAAAGATGCAGAGAGCTTCTCATCCCCAGTGTTAAAGGTATGCTTGAAAAAGTGATAACCAAAAATCAATCTTTGTATGGAAAAGAAAGCTTGACCGTGATATAATATACTAATCGTTTGAAACAGGAGAAGGACGTATGAAAAATATCTTTGGAAAACTAAAGGGGCCATTTCGTACATTAATGCATTGGCCGATATATTCAGCTATATTTGTTGCGTTTGTAGACATAGGGGCGTTTTTTATTAATGTCAGAGCGGGTTTATTTGTGTTGGTGGCATTACTCCTGTATGTGATTATGTTGGTGATTTTTTATATTACCAAACAGACTACGATTACCAAAAGTATGGTGGATTTTGCATCGGGATACGCCCAGATGCAGAAGCGGTTGCTGGCAGATTTTTCGGTTCCATATGGTCTGGTGGATGAGTCAGGTAAGATTATCTGGACTAATAAATCTTTGGAGGAAATCATTGGCAAAGAGAATCTTCATAAGAATGTGGGTTCTGTATTTATGAAGGTTGCTATGCCGGAAAAGGTTGTGTATGGTACATCTTCAGAGACCTCTGTTAGTTATAATGACAGAGACTATCGCGTTGTACTGGAGCCAATTAATCTTGAGGATATTAATGCTGAAACCAGTCTGATAATTGCCGGTTCTGATTCGGCTATTTATGCAATGTATCTTTTTGATGAAACAGAGATTAATGCATGCCGTAAGGAATTACGCGATGAGAGAATTGTTACCGCACTTATATATATAGATAATTATGACGAGGCATTAGAGAGCATTGATGAAGTTAGACGTTCTTTGTTAATTGCACTTGTTGACCGTAAGATTAATAAATACATTACAGCAGGTAATGGTATCGTTAAGAAGCTTGAGAAGGACAAATATCTTGTTATAATCCGTTACAAATTCTTAGAACAGCTTAGAGAAGACAGATTCTCTATTCTCGAAGAGGTTAAGGGCGTTAACATCGGTAATGAGATGTCCATTACCATCAGTATTGGTGTAGGCGCTATGAATACCACCTATGAGAAGAATTACGAGATGGCAAGAGCTGCTATTGACCTTGCTCTTGGACGTGGCGGTGACCAGGCAGTTGTTCGTGAGGGTAACAAGGTTACGTATTATGGTGGTAAGACTAATTCCATAGAGAAAAACACACGAGTTAAAGCACGAGTTAAGGCGCATGCTTTACGAGAACTTCTTGAAAGTACGGATAATGTGCTTATTATGGGACATAAAATCAGTGACGTAGATGCTGTAGGTGCTGCTGTGGGTATTTTTGCAGCGGCAAGAGTATTTGCTAAAAAAGCAAATATTGTTCTCAACGATATTACAACTTCTTTACAGCCATTCATAGATTTGTACAAAAACAGTGCTGACCACGATAAGGATTTGTTTGTAACAAGCGAGGAAGCACTTGCTAAGGTAACAGCCAATACTCTTTTGGTGGTAGTAGACGTTAATAAAAAGAGCTATACAGAGTGCCCTGACCTTATTTCAAAATGTAAGAATGTGGTGGTTCTGGACCATCATAGACAGGGTAGTGAACCTATTGAGAATGCTACTTTGTCATACATCGAGCCATATGCATCTTCAGCCTGTGAAATGGTTGCGGAGATTTTGCAGTACATTGGTGAGAATATCCGAATTAAGGCAATTGAAGCGGACACTATATACGCAGGAATAGTTATTGATACTAATAACTTTACTAACAAAGCCGGCGCAAGGACCTTTGAGGCAGCTGCATTTGTCAGAAGAAATGGTGCTGATATTATCAGAGTGCGCAAGCTCTTAAGAAGTGATATGGCAGAATATAAGGCTAAGGCTGAGGCTGTAAGGCATATGGAGATATATAAGGATTGCTACGCAATTTCCTTCTGTCCAAGTGCTGGTCTCCATAGTCCTACAATTGTAGGTGCACAGGCTGCTAATGAGTTACTTAACGTTGCTGGAATTAAGGCATCCTTTGTAATTACCTATTACAATAATGAGATTTATATAAGTGCCAGATCCATTGATGAAGTTAATGTCCAGATTATTATGGAAAGACTTGGCGGTGGTGGTCATATGACCATTGCGGGAGCCCAGCTTAAAGAGGTTAACCCTGACGAAGCTAAGATTATTCTCCAGAGAACTATTGATAAGATGATACAGGAGGGCGCAATTTAATGAAGGTTATTTTATTACAGGATGTTAAATCCCTTGGTAAAAAAGGACAGACAGTGGAGGTCAGTGACGGATATGCACGTAACTGCATTCTCCCTAAAAAATTGGGAGTGGAGGCTAACGCCAAAAATCTTAACGATTTAAAGCTTCAGAAAGCACATGAAGAAAAGGTTGCAAAGGAGCAGTTAGATGAGGCTAAGGCTCTTGCTGCAAGAATTGAAGAGCTTTCAGTTGAGACTGCGATTAAATCTGGCAAGGACGGGCGTTCATTTGGTTCTGTTTCATCCAAGGAAATTGCAGAAGCATGTAAAAAACAGCATGGCATTGAGCTTGATAAGAAAAAAATCACACTTGATGAACCAATCAGAACAATAGGAACAAGCATAGTAACGGTTAAGCTTCACAGAGAAGTGACAGCCAAATTAACCGTTCATGTTAGAGAGGCATAAGATATGGATGAAGCGCTCATTAAGCGCGTAATGCCACATAGCGTAGAAGCGGAAAAAGCAGTTATTGGCTCAATGTTAATGGATAGAGAGGCGGTAATTGCAGCTACGGATACTCTTTCTAAAGATGATTTTTATACTTCACAATATGGGCTTTTGTTTGAAGCAATGGCGCAATTGGAGAAAGAGGGCAAGCCGGCTGACCTTGTACAGGTTCAGGAGAAACTCAGACAGAATCAGGCACCACCTGAAATCGGCGAGATGGAATTTATCCGCGAGGTGTTAGCAGCTGTGCCAACATCAGCTAATATTAAGCATTACGCAGGAATTGTTAAAGAAAAATCAATATTAAGAAACCTTATTCGCAAATCCCAGGGCATTGAAGAGGCGTGTTATTCAGGGCAGGATGATTTGGTGAAGATTCTCTACAACGCGGAGAAAGATATTACTTCTGTAACCCAAAGTGGGGGAAGTGGAGAATTTCAGCCAATTGGAGAGGTCGTTAAAGAAGCTCTTGATAAGATGTCTGTGGCAGCAAAAGCAGGTGGTAAGATAACTGGTATTCCTACCGGATTTACAGATTTGGATTATAAGACAGCAGGTCTTCAGAACTCGGATTTCATTCTGGTGGCGGCCAGACCATCCATGGGTAAAACTGCTTTTGTACTTAATATAGCCCAGTATGTATCCGTTAAACACGAATATTATACTGCAATATTTAGTTTGGAAATGTCCAAGCTCCAGCTTGTTAACAGAATTATTTCAATGGAATCAAGTGTTGATTCCAAGCATATCAGAACAGGCGATTTAAGCCCGTCTGAATGGGGAAGTGTTGCAGAAGGAGCATCAAGAGTTGGTAATTCCAGATTGATTATTGATGACACGCCGGGAATTTCCATTGGAGAGTTAAGAAGTAAATGTCGTAAGCTTAAGAGCGAGGGCAGACTGGATTTGATTATGATTGACTATATTCAGCTTATGTCCGGTGGTGGAAAAAGTGAATCCAGACAGCAGGAGGTTTCAGAGATTTCCCGTTCGCTTAAGGGTATTGCCAGAGAACTGAATGTTCCGGTTATTGCACTTTCTCAGTTAAGCCGTGCGGTGGAGTCAAGACCTGATAAGAGACCGATGCTTTCAGACCTTAGAGAATCCGGAGCTATCGAGCAGGATGCGGACGTGGCAATGTTTATTTATCGAGATGAGTATTATAATCCAGACAGTGCACGTAAGGGAATTGCAGAGATTATTATTGCCAAGCAGAGAAATGGTCCTGTTGGAACTGTTGAGCTTGTATGGTTACCGGATTTAACCAAATTTGGTAATTTGGATTACAGAGATAGACGCAATAATGATGAAGAATAATAAATGCCGTAATTGACCGATGTGTTGATTACGGTATTTTTTTGTCCTAAATCGTCGATGGTATATGGATACAGGGAAATTATGTAATGATATAATCATGCTTAGGTATTATACCTTAAACTTGTGAAATGGAGATAAAGATGGAAAATAAACGTTACATAATTTCGGAAGCATCAGTTAAAACCGGATTGGAGCCTCATGTTTTACGTTATTGGGAGGACGAGCTGGGAATTGAAATTGAGAGAAATGAGTTGGGACACAGATATTATTCAGCAGAACAATTAGAGCTTCTCAGTCGGGTAAAGGAACTCAAAAAAAGAGGATTTCAGCTGAAGGCAATTAAGAATGAGTTGCTTGAAAAAAATGAACTTCCGGCGGTGAGTATTCCGCCGGTTGAAAGAGTGACCAACCAGGAAGATAAGATGGAGCAGTTTAAGGCAATTATCGGTGGAATTGTAACCCAGTCCCTAAGAGAAAATAACGTTATTCTTGGAGGAGAAATCTCAGATACTGTAAGTACAAAGGTTTTGAAGGAGATGGATTATCTAATGAGAATGAGGGAGGAAGCAGAAGAGGAACGATATAAAAGACTAGATGAAACTATCAGAAGCTGTCAGCGCAGTAATAAAGAGGCAGCAGTGATGAAGGAATCTAAATTCAAGCGTAAAAGAAGAAAGCTTGCGATTAAATAAAAAAATCGGAGCTTTTGATAACATAAAAAAAGGAAGTACCAAGACTTCCTTTCTTCGTAAAATAATTATTCAGCTGAAATAGCGCCTACAGGACAAGCTGCTTCACATGCTCCGCATGAAAGGCAAGCATCCTTATCGATTTCATAATGTGCATCTCCAGGTGCGATTGCGTTAACAGGACATCCTGATGCACAAGAACCACAGCTTACGCAGCTGTCAGAAATAACATATGCCATATCAATTACCTCCTAAAAAATATATGTATGCTAGAATTCATTATAATTGATTATTTGCGGAAACACAAGAAGAAAAATATGGACAATAACTTGTCATAATGTTTTTCCTATTATATAATCATAATGCAGGTAATTTGAGGGAATGCTATACACATAGGAGGATATTAAAATGGCAACAATTAACAAAAAAATGATTATTCACGACATTATTCAGGTTGACACGGATATAATTCCGATTCTTCTTGATGCAGGAATGCATTGTGTAGGATGTCCATCCGCACAGGGCGAGACCTTAGAGGAAGCAGCAATGGTTCACGGAATTAATCCGGATGAGTTAGAGGCCTGCATTAACAAGTACCTTGCAGAGAAAGAGGCAAAAGAGGCATAATTGTTCCATGTATAAGAGATTTTTCTTAAAAAAACAAGCCGGCCTATTGGGCAACAGCTTTATATGGACAGTAGCTTCAGGAATGGTATATTCCGTTACTTCTTTGGCATTTCTTATGGTTGTTTCGCATATGTTAGGAGATGTGCAGGCAAATATTTATTCCATTGGAATGATGATTGCCCAGCAGATGCTTACGGTGGGACGTTTTTCGGTAAGAAATTTTCAGGTTTCAGATGTAAAAGATAAATATTCCTTTTCGGAGTATTTATCTTTTCGTATAATAACTTGTTCTCTGACGGTAATTATTACTGTTATATGGATAATAGCAGGAGGATACACCGGGGATACAGCCATAGTTATTGCAGCGTTTACAGTTCACAGAATTTCCGAGAGTTTTTCGGATTTGTTTGAGGGATTATATCAGCAGAAGCTGAGACTGGATGTAAGTGGCAAAAGTCAGTTTGTCAAAAATATTATTATGCTTCTGACTTTCTGTGGTATGGTTATTATTACCCGTAATCTGGTATTTTCAGCAGTAATGCTGGCAGTAGAGTCTGTACTTTTACTGATTATAGTGGATTTGCCTCTTTTAGGTCATTTTTCCAAGGTAGGATTTAATTTCAGAATTAAATCTATGTTGCAGATAGGAGCGTCCTGTTTTTCACTGTTTTTGAGCTCATTTTTGCATGCGTACATTAACAACTCACCTAAGTATGCCATAGAGAATTATGAAGGTGAAGGCAGTGAGATTGGTGTAGGAAGATTCAGTATGCTGTTTATGCCTACCTTTGTGGTGGAGCTTCTGGCTGGTTTCACTATGAGAACCTGGCTGTCCAAAATGGCGATTTATCACAGTGACGGTAACCGCAAGGGATTTAGACGGTTGGTAGTATATCAGCTTGGAGTGGTACTTGGTATTACTGTAGTATCTATGGTATTTATGTACTTTCTGGGCGGAGATTTTCTTACCCTTATATATGGAACCGACCTTCATGGCTACAATGTGGTTAATGCCCTTTTGATGTTAAGCGGTGGACTGGTTGCGGCATATACTTTATTTGAAAATATAATAATAATTTATAGAAAACAACATTTCAGCATAATAATTAATGTAATAGCTACAATAGTTGCAGCAATTATTGTACCGATAATGACAAGAAATGGCTTTATTATGGGAGCGACTCTTGGATATGTGATAACAAATGTGGTTCGTACTGCCGGTTATCTTTTGCTGGCATTAATATGTATGTGTAGACAAGAAAATATTAACTAACACCCGATTATGACATGACATAGTCGGGTGTTTTTCATTAAAAGGAGAGTGTGTATGAAAAAAATAATTACCGCTTTAAAAGGTATGGCTATTGGGGGAACTATGCTGGTGCCGGGAGTCAGTGGGGGCTCTATGGCAATGATTCTTGGAATTTATGACCGACTGATTTCTGCCATTGCGGATTTTCGTAAAAAACCGAAGGGAAATATAGTGTTTCTGGGAATTTTTGTTGTGGGAGCATTGCTCGGGATGGTGCTTTTCGCAAAACCTTTAGAGGGATTAATTACGAGGTTTCCAAAGCCAATGATGTTTTTCTTTATGGGAGCTGTGGCAGGGGGGCTTCCTATGATATATAAGGAATCGGGAGTGAAAAAGCTTACATGGAGACAGCCTGTATATATTGGCTTGGGCTTACTGATAGTTATTCTTCTGTCCTTTATTCCGGAAGATGTTTTCAACGCTGGAAATCTTAAAGGCTTAGGGGGCGTGTTAATACTTATTATTGCCGGTATTGTCCTTGCTGTGGCACTTGTATTACCGGGAATAAGCGTGTCTTATATGTTGTTGATTATGGGTTTGTATGAGCAGACACTTAGTGCCATCGGCAATATGGATTTCGGATTTCTGTTATCTCTCGGAGGAGGAGTGTTTGTAGGGATTTTATTAATCACAAAGTTTTTGTCCCTTGCAATGGAAAAACATCCAGATAAAATATATCTGATTATTCTGGGATTTGTGGGAGGTTCTTTAATTGAGGCTTTTCCGGGAGTGCCTATGGGAGTGGAATGGCTGTTGTGTGTGCCACTTATGGCGCTGGGGTTCTTTTTGATATGGATGTTATCAAAGAAGAAAGAGTGTTGATATGGTTTAAGTCGCTGAGAAATCAGCGACTTTGTTGTAATATGGTAAGTTAGTATAATTCTTGTTCTAGATTTTTAAAATCTTCTGTGTCAAAAAACTCTGTAATAGTTATACCAAATCCATCACAAAGTTTTTTAATTGTTACAATGCCGGGATTAGAACTCTCGCCGTTTAAAATACTTTTTACTGTTGACTGTGAGATCCCTGAAGCATAGCTCAATGCGTTGGGTGTTATATTTTTCTCTTTACATAGTTGTCTAATTCGATTGACAACAGCTGGATAAATTCCCTGCATTTCATATCACTCCCGTATTATTATATGGCAAAAATTAATTCTAATCCTAAGGCATATAAGGGAGAATGGTTAGTGACAAATCACTAACCGTGTGATAGAATAGTGATATATCACTTTTATTACTTATTAAAAAGGAGAGAATAGCCTATGAAGAAACAAATTAAAAAACTAATTGCTTTATTAATTGTTTTGTGCATGAGTTCTGCGTACATGCCGATGACAATTAAAGCAGACACAACGGACAGAGTTCTCACCAGTGAGGACATTCCGGATGAGAATTTGTATAATTCGATGCTTGCAAGTACAGGTGATGGTGATGAAGAACTAAGATTAAGCGAGGTAGAATCGCTGACTGACCTATATATTAGGGATGTAATAAGTGATTTTACGGGATTAGAACTTGTTACTAACCATATATTGGTTCGTTTTGATTGCCCGATATCTTTAGAGGAAGAGGGTATTTCACAAGAAGAACTTAAATGTATGCTTGAAATGCTGAAAGAATATGATTGCGTTAATCAATTGAGTATTTACGGAATATCTGTTAATGAGGAAATTTATGAAGTCATTACTGATATGTCATTAGCATATCTTTCTGTAGATTTGGACGGTACGAATGGTTACGGTTATGTTGCATTAGATGAATCTACAGAAAAGCCATTAAATGAATCGTTGTGTCATCTAACTCTTAGCTTTTCAGATGGAAATGGAGAATTTTCACTAGAAAATCTGGAGAGTTATGTTAATCTGATCAGTTTAAATTTAAATAGTGGATATTATGCCGATTTGGATAAAGTATCACAATTTCAAGAACTTACAGGTATAACTTTGAGAGGATCTTATGTGGATAAAAATATTGATTTATCTCAAAATACTAATCTTACGTATGTTTATATTGAAAATTATGATTATAGAGATGAAAAGTTGGAGGTAATATTAGGAGATAAGGAGGATATTATTAAATTAAGAGGTGTAACCTTGTCAGAGATTCCAACAAATTGTTCTAGCTTAGAAATTGAAGATAGTGATTTATCAAGTATGGTGTTAGATTTTAGTGAATTTGAGAATTTGGAATACTTAACTATTTCTAATTGTGGTATTAGCGATATATCCGGATTGGAGAATTGTACCAAGCTAGTTGCATTAGTATTAGACAGTAATGAACTAACTAAAATCCCTTCTTTGCCTGAAACAGATTTAGCTGTACTTTCACTTTATAATAATAAACTGTCTAAGGAAGAGCTTCTTGCCAATGCTCCAGAAAAGTTTACTTCAAGTGCTATATGGGTGGCAGAAACATTACGTATAAATCTTACAGCAATTAATGGACAAAGTTTTAACGGAATATATACAGAATTAAATTCAGAGTTTTTTAGTGAAATTATAGATAATTTTGATGAAAATTCAGGCACAGTTTATAGTTGGTTTTCTACAAATAGTAATGAAGTTATTATTGAAAAAGAAATTATTGAAAAAGCTGCTAACATGTTAAATACAACAATAATTTTTATATTTGACTATTATGATGAGTTGGGCAATATAGCAACCGCTGAAGTTGATTTGAGAAATGTATACGAAGAATTAAATTCTGACTGCGTAATAGATTTTGGTTTTGGAAAGAATGAGGATGCTGTTAGTGTATGGAATACAGAGAATGTGTATTGTAATTTACATAAGCAGTATACAAACAGTGAAATAATTGATGGAGTATCGTATTATTTATACGGAGGTAATTCTTATAATGTATACACATACACAGATTCAATGGAACCTTACAAATATGTTGGAATAATAGAAAATATGCTTTGGAATAATTTGTTTTCTGAAGACGTTGATTACTATTTTATTCCATCAGGCGCGGACCCTAATTATGTGGTGACACCTGAAATTGGAGTCACTTCCGGACAAGAGTCATTATACGACTATGATTTATCATCAACACTTGATTATAAAACAGTCTTTGGAATGGAAGATTATTCTACTCTAATTATTTCAGGTGATATATTTCAAGTCATAAATAAGGATTGTTGGAATCTTCTTATTGATAAGAAGATAACATTGAAGATTTGGGCGTCTGGTTCAGGTGTATATTTAGACGGAATTGTTACTATATCGTGGGAAAATATGACAAGGGTATCTGGAGATGTAATTATTCGTTGTGACTTTGCGCCATATGATTTATATTCTGATGATGGTTTATTAAAAACGACATCTGTAAGTATTTATAGTTATGAAGACATGCAAAATCCTGCTGATTCAGCAGATGTTCAGCTTTATGTAGGTGATATTGCTAAAAATGGTGAAACTGTATGTGAGGTAGAAGAATTTGATTATATTAGTGCTGACAAACAGTTAAAACATGGATATGAAATATTGGGCTCCTATATCGTTGCTTCCGGAATGATTTCCTTAACGCTAAATAATGAGGATGTAGTTCTTCTTAGAAATATAAAAAATATTGATTCATGCAATAAATTGCCATTTCCGACAGATGTGACATATTATGAAGCCGGCGATGAGATGGTTTCTGTTACAAAAAACCATGTAGACAATATTGACTTGAGAGATTGTGCTGATGGATTTACAATAAGCTGTGATTTTATAAAGTCCGAATTATATGGTGGTACATTTTGGGGTATAGACGATAGATTTGGTGATGCTTCAGAATATGTATATCTGTTTTGTGAAACAGGATATTTTTATTTAACTGTAGCTACATCAGAAGAATATTCGATGATGTGTTGTCCTATCCCTGGAGGGTTTTTAAATATTGGTGAAAAGTATCAATTGGATGTTGTTGTTGAAAATATTGACAACGTATTATATGCTACATTGTATTTTGAAGGAACAATACTTGGAACAATGAATGTTATGGAGGGGACATTAGAATATGTAGCCGAGCCTTACATCGTTCAGAACACGGCAACTTCAGGAAATGCAACTTCAGGAAATGCTTTAGAAGGAGCATCCATATATGGAGGAGGATTAGACGAGTTTGATATAACATTAATGAATACCATCTACTGTGTTGAAGATAGCGTGAATTTTAACTTCTGTAAGAACGATGTTTTTAGCAATATCAGTATTACAGCTTATGCAGGTAATATATTTGCAGAGGACACCGAAGATACAAAGGATATCGAAAATACAGAAGACACCGAAGGCGCAGAGGATATCGAAAATACAGAAGGCACCGAAGGTGCAGAGGATTCCGGAAATACTGATGAATCAGCAGACACAAATACCAGGTATGAGGAACCGGAATTTGTAGAAGATGAAGAAATTGTTGATTCAAGTGAAACTTCTGATGTATTGATAGAAGATATCAAGGAATCAGAGGATAAGACCATAGAAGTTGTAAGTAAGGATTCTTATACAATTGATAAAGATGTTTTTGACGAAATGAAAAAAGCAGACAAAAACATTGTATGTGGAATTGTTAATGAAGATAATGAATTAATGTATTCATGGTCATTTGCTGCTAAGCATATTGAGAATCCTGATATGGATATCGATATGGATATTGAGGTTAACGAATATAATAGCAAAGTAGATAATAAATTAAAAGACAAGGATGCATTATATATTAATTTCAAACATCATGGTAAATTGCCGGGACCTGCAACTGTAAAAGTGTATGTAGGAGAAAAATATAAAAAAGATGAGAAAATTCACTTGTATTACTATGATGAGGAAAATGACAAGATGTTAAGAGTAGGTGCAGAAGCACTTAGAGTTAAAGAGGGAGGATATATAGAATTTACTATTACACATTGCTCAACCTATTTTGTTTTGGATGAAGCAAAAGCAGCATTGCTTAATGCTGAGGAGCAGCTTGAATTAGACAAGGATTCATTCAGCAACGTTAACTTTAATATTATCGAACAGAGTATGGCAGATGTTGAAGCCGGAGCCAGTTCTGATAATGGCATAATTGTTAATGTAGCAATGACAGTGATGTGTTCTGCCCTGCTTTTAGGAATTGCAATGTTTGGTACAACTAAGAGAAAAAGAATAATAGCTATAAATAAATAACATTTTTTTTAGATTCACGCTTGATGGAGTTCCCTATGTGGAACTCCATTTTGTTACTCTTTTTTTATGTTGAGCATAGCTATCATTATGAAGAATAAAGGTGTGGTGACTGCCTGATTGATATTTACAGAGGCTTGAAATAAGTAACATGTCACTGCTGACAAAATAGCAATATAGGTACTATCGTCGAGTGATGTTTTAGTTATATGTTTTTTAATTGTGGTAGCAATTACACCTACATATGTAGCCAGTCCGGTGATACCAAGTGTTAATAAATATTGCAGATATTCATTGTGTACATTATCATAGTGTTCAAAAATACCGATGGACATTTCGTTGCCAAAATAGTGTTCCAAAAGAGGTCCGATACTGTCAGGTCCACAACCCCAGATAATGTCTTTAATAGCATAATGTTGTGTGAAAAGTATGAATCCTCGCTTCCATATAAATCCTCGGTTGCTGCCCCAGTGATCATTCCATATCAATAAATTAGACAGCGGACCAGTATAATTAACAGCGTTAGCATAAATTAGTACACTTATAAAAAATATTATTACTACACCCTCAGCTATTAAAATAAAGTTTTTAATGACTTTAATACTATCTTTGTTGTGTTTTATCCGATGGAATAACACATATATTAATATCATAAAAATAAGTGCGACGAGGAGAAGGTAATTATTAAAAAGTAAAATATCTGTTATTGAGTCAGTAAGTCGTTCACATTTAAACATTGTGTAAATAATGCCAATTAATCTCGCAAATACAATTCCGCTTACAAGCAGTATAGCAAAGCGAATCAATTCAACAGTATTTTTTAGGACTATAGGTGTAAATAGCAAAATCACAGCTATGGTAATATAGCCACTATCGCTGTTTCCGGAAATTAACCCAATAAAATTAATTAATGATGTAATAAGAAAAAATAATTTATTTTTATTGTCGGATGACTTGATGTACATAATCATGCCAATAGGCAGTGTTATGGAGAAATAGCTGCTATATATATTGGTATGCCCTAAAGTAGATATGTAAAAATTAGTTTGGTAAGGAGCCATATTTGTGTAAATTCCAAATGGGTCAATGCCAAAGAAATTTAATATGCCTATTATTCCGACAAGTGATGAGCCAAGCATAATGCTGTAAAAAATGAATTTATTAATTTCACAAAAACGCGTTATTATAAAATATGAAATGCCAATAAATATAATGGTGAAAAGTCCAAAGGCTCTGCCATAGCTACCATATAGAGCAAGGTCTTTATTGGAAGAAAAACAGTATGAGATAAGGTTTGATAACACAAAACAGATTATCAAAATGTCAGTTAATGAGAGTTTGAGGGTTACTTTTTGTTGCGTAGTTAAAGCGGAAAGCAGGCACAATATACAAGTTGTAATAGTAATACCAACAAACCAATTACGTTTGGTTTCAACGATATCAAATAACTTATTATGCATAATGAGTGGAAATAAAATAAACATTAAGCTAATGTAAATGGTGGATATATAGTAATTTAAAGGCTTTTTCTTCATACCAAGATGCTCCTTATATGTGAATAAAAACTGAAAGAAGGGATTTGCCTCGGCAAATCCCTTCAAAATTTCGTACTATAAAATTATAAATCCTACAAAATATGCAACATAACTTACCAACATAATAATACCGCCAACTCTGCCCAACTTCTTGTTCTTAATAACGCAGACAAAGAGAATTATCATTGCAAGTAATGCCACAATGTTATCAACTATAAATTCATTGATATAGGTAATTGGTGAAATTACCGCTGTCAGACCAAGGATGAAAATGATGTTAAAAATATTACTTCCAACAACATTACCGATTGCAATATCGGCATTTTTCTTAAGAGCCGCAGTCACAGAGGTGATGAGCTCAGGAAGAGAAGTACCAAAGGCAACGATGGTAAGACCAATCATTCTTTCGCTCATTCCGAAATGTAAAGCAACTTCTGTAGCAGAATCAACACAAAGCTGGCTTCCGAAAACAATTCCGGCACCACCGAGGAGAATGAATAAAATCATCTTCCATACAGCCATTGGTTTAGCAGAAGTTTCTTCCTCGCTTGGCTTCTGCTGCTTGGAAATAATAACAAGGTATACCATAAATGCGGCAAAAATTATAAGGAAAATAATACCATCAATTCTGCTTAATGAACCACCCGACATTCCAAGAACCAGTAAAAGTATGGTTATAAGTGCTGTGAATGGAATCTCATATCTAAAAGTGTTTTTCTGTATTGCAAGAGACGTTATTACGGAAGAAACACCAAGAATTAAAAGCACGTTCAAAATATTACTTCCTAATACATTACTGATTGCAAGGTCAGGACTTCCCTGGATTCCTGCGGTTATACTAACGGCGGCTTCCGGAGCACTTGTTCCGAAGGCTACGATTGTAAGACCGATTACAATCTGTGGAATTCCTAATTTAGTAGCAAGAGCAGATGCTCCATCTACAAACCAGTCAGCCCCCTTCATTAAGAACACAAAGCCGACAAGCAAAAATAAGATTTGTACCCCAAGAGGCACGCTTGCGATAAATTCTGCTAACATTTTATATTTCCTTTCATTTGTAAATATTTACATACAAGGTTTATTGTACGTCAGCACACCCATAGTGTCAATAATTTTAAACAACAAAATAAGGTAACACCGCCGTGTTACCTTACCAAAAAGAGGGAGAGCAATGAAAAAGATTCTATAATACATCCGCCAGAGGCAGAATCAATATATCCTTCTCAAGTATTTGTAGTATAAATCTACTTTATGAATAAACTATGAACAAATTAAAAATGTTTAATTAAAATTATGTTAATTTATCAACTATTTTACTTGCTCTCCATAATCTTATCTAAAATTGCTTGTGCAACCTGTGTTTTGGACATAATATCAAGTTCTTTTACATCATTCTTAGTGATAAGCGTTACGATATTGGTGTCACAGCCAAAACCGGCGCCACTGGTTTTGAGATTGTTAGCAACAATCATATCGGCATTCTTACGCTCTAGCTTTGCACGGGAATTTTCTAACATATTTTCTGTTTCCATTGAAAAACCACAGATAAACTGTCCCGGTTTTTTGTGCTCACCTAAGAACTTAAGAATATCGTTAGTCCTTTTGAGTGGGATGGACATATCATCATCGGATTTCTTGATTTTTTCATCCGCGGTTGTGACAGGTGTGTAATCTGCAACAGCAGCGGCTTTAATAATAATATCCTGACTGTCAGAATTGGCACATACTGCTTCATACATATCTGCGGCACTTTTGATGTTAATAACCTTAACTCCAAGAGGAGGGGTAAGATTAGTCTTGCCAGTAACAAGTGTTACCTCGGCACCGCGATATGCTGCAACCCTTGCAATGGCGTAGCCCATTTTGCCGGTGGAGTGATTGGTTATATACCTTACAGGGTCAATTGCTTCCTGTGTAGCTCCGGCAGTAACCAGAAGTCTTTTGCCGGTCATATCCTTATCCATTGCAATTGTAAGCTTAATATGTTCAACAAGCATTTCAGGAGACGGAAGCTTGCCTTTGCCGGAATCGCCACAGGCAAGATGACCGCAAGAAGGCTCAATAATCTGATAACCGTAGTTCTTAAGACGTGCAATATTATCTGTAACAATAGGATTTTCGTACATATTGGTATTCATGGAAGGTGACACCAATATTGGACATTTGCAAGCCATAACAGTAGTAGTCAGCATATCATCTGCAATTCCATGGGCGATTTTCCCGATAACGTCTGCTGTGGCAGGAGCGATTAATACCACATCTGCTGCTTTGGCAAGGGAAATATGTTCAACCTTAAAGTCAAAATTACGGTCAAAGGTATCCACTATGCATTTGTTGGAAGTAAGTGTCTCAAAAGTAATAGGATTAATAAAATTAGTAGCATTTCTGGTCATGAGCACATGAACCTTAGCTCCCAGCTTAACAAGTGAGCTTGCCACATCAGCCATTTTGTAGGCTGCAATTCCACCTGTGACACCTAATAAAACAGTTTTGCCTGTTAACATAAGTACCTCCTATGCTTCGTCTGCAATTTTGTAGAGAAGCTTTTCTGTATCAGCCCATCCGATACATGGGTCAGTAATGGATTTACCATAAACCATATTATCGGAAATCTTCTGGGTTCCTTCTTCAATATAGCTTTCAATCATAACGCCCTTAACCAGCTTCTTGAAATCGTCATTGTAACGACGGCTGTGAAGCACTTCGCTGGTAATACGGAGCTGTTCCTTATATTTCTTATTGGAATTAGAGTGATTAGCATCGATAATTGCAGCAGGGTTTTTAAGTCCTTTTGCCATATATAACTCGTGCAGTCTCTCTAAATCCTCATAGTGATAGTTAGGGATGCAGATTCCGTATTTGTTAACACCACCACGAAGAATAACATGGGCAAGGTCGTTACCATCAGTATTAACACTGTAGCCTCTGTATATAAATTCATGAGAACTCTGGGCTGCAATAACGGAGTTAAGCATAACGCCAAAATCACCACTGGTTGGATTCTTCATTCCAACAGGGATGTCCATTCCGCTGGCTGTAAGTCTGTGTTGCTGGTTTTCAACAGAACGGGCTCCGATGGCTTCATATGAAAGCACATCATCAAGATAGCTTCTGTTTTCAGGATAAAGCATCTCATCTGCACATGTCATTCCACCAATAGTGATGGCATTGATGTGCATTTTACGAATTGATGCAATTCCTGCGTACAAATCCGGTTCTTTATTAGGGTCCGGCTGATGAAGCATACCCTTGTAGCCTTCCCCTGTAGTACGAGGTTTATTAGTATAAATTCTTGGAATGATAATAAGCTTGTCTTTAACCTTCTCGTTAACCTTGGAAAGACGCTCTACATAGTCACATACAGCATCCTCACGGTCTGCTGAGCATGGTCCGATAATTACAAGAAATTTATCTGAAGCACCAGTAAAAACATCTCTGATTTCACGGTCTCTTTCCTCTTTGAGTTTGATAAGCTCGGGAGTCATTGGATACTCCTGTTTAAGAACCTCCGGGTCAGGAAGTCTTTTAAAATAATTCATTGACATTTATGTACACCACCTTATAAAAATAACTTCTTACATTTTAACAGTATAAAGTGTTAAAAGCAATAGGAAGTTGACAGTCACAAAATCCGAGTGTAAATTTGTAAGTATGAAAAAAATATGTTTTTATGGAATTATTATTTTAGTATTTTTTTCGGCAATATGGAGCTTATGCTCCTGGCAATTATTATGTTCCAGATAAAATTTAATAAAAAAATAATAAATAGAAAATAAATATTTTATTTTTAAGTGGTAAAATATATATATCTATAAAATCAGGAGTAAGTTATATGAGTAAAATTATCGGTATAGACTTGGGAACAACCAACAGCTGCGTTGCTGTTATAGAAGGAGGTCAGCCCACAGTAATTGCCAATGCGGAGGGAACAAGAACCACGCCATCGGTAGTAGCTTTTTCCAAGAAGGGTGAGCGTCTGGTGGGAGACCCGGCCAAGAGACAGGCGGTGACCAATTCAGACAGAACGATTTCATCTATTAAGCGGCAGATGGGAACTAATTACAAAGTAACAATAGACCGTAAGAAATATACACCTCAGGAGATTTCTGCTTTTATTCTTATGAAGCTTAAGAAGGATGCGGAGAATTATTTGGGAGAACGTGTAACAGAAGCGGTAATTACAGTTCCAGCTTATTTTAGTGACGCCCAGAGACAGGCTACCAAGGATGCGGGTAAGATTGCAGGGCTTAAGGTGGAGAGAATTATTAATGAACCTACGGCGGCAGCTCTTGCCTATGGACTTGACAACGGCGACCAGCAGAAGATTCTTGTGTATGATTTGGGCGGTGGTACTTTTGACGTATCTGTTATAGAAATAGGTGATAAGGTAATTGAGGTTCTCGCCACCTCAGGAGATAATCATCTGGGCGGAGATGATTTCGATGAAAGAGTTGCCAATTATCTTCTTCGTGAATTTAAGAGGATAGAAGGAATAGACCTTTCTAAGGATAAAATGGCACTTCAGAGAATTAAGGAAGAGGCTGAGAAGGCTAAGAAGGAATTGTCTACAGCTACTACCACTACGGTTAATCTTCCTTTTATTACTAATACGAAGGCAGGTCCGAAGCATTTGGAAATATCCATTAGCAGAGCCAAATTTGATGAGCTAACTTCTGATTTGGTTGAGAGAACGGCAACCCCTGTTCGCAATGCACTTTCAGATGCTGGCATCACCAGCTCTGAACTCAATAAGGTAATTCTGGTTGGCGGTTCTACCAGAATTCCAGCGGTACAGGCTAAGGTGCGTCAGTTAACAGGCCTGGAGCCAAGTAAGGGTATGAATCCGGATGAATGCGTAGCACTTGGTGCTTCCATACAGGGTGGTAAGCTTGCAGGAGATGCATCAGCAGCAGAGATACTTCTTCTGGATGTAACGCCACTTACATTGTCAATTGAGACGGTGGGAGGAGTTGCCACCAGACTTATTGGTCGAAATTCCACAATTCCTTGCAAGAAGAGTCAGGTGTTTTCAACTGCTATGAATTATCAGAGTTCTGTTGAGATTAAGGTGTTACAGGGCGAGCGTCAGTTTGCGAGGGATAATAAGCTCATAGGAACCTTCCGACTTAATGGAATTAGGAAAGCTCCGGCAGGTGTACCACAGATAGAGGTAACATTTGATATAGATGCTAATGGTATTGTTAATGTATCCGCCAGAGATTTGGATACCGGTAGGGAGCAGGGAATAACTATTACCACCAGTTCTAATTTGTCGGAGGCTGAGATAGAGCGTGCCATGAGGGATGCTGCGGAATATGAAGCGAGTGATTCAACCAGAATGGATGCCTTTGAAACCATTAATGATGCAAGGCTTACAATAGATGAGGCGAATAATAAGCTTAAGCAGGACAAGAAGATTATGGATAAGAACCAGAAGGCACGAATTAAGGATAGCATAGCGGTGGTTAATAAGCTGATTAAGAAGGCTAAGCCGGAGCAGATGTCCGTTGAAGAGATACAGAGTGTTAAGGATGCAGTGGAGCATTTGCGAAATACTTTGTTTTAAGGAAATCTCCATTGACTTTAAGCGCAAATAAACTTATAATACTATTAAGCGAACAGAGGCGTTTCGGCGTTTCTGTTCTTTATTCACTAAAGTGATAGATCGGGAGAAGATATTTATGGATTTTAAGGATTTACTTGCAAAGTGTGACCACACATTACTTAAGCCAGCTGCTACATGGAGCGACATTAAGAATCTGTGTGACGAAGGTATGGATAACGGATGTGCGGCAGTGTGTATTCCACCGTCATTTGTCAGACAGGTGGCAGATTATTTAAGAGAGAAAGAGACCAAGCTTAAGATCTGTACAGTTGTTGGTTTTCCTAATGGGTATAGTTCGACCAGAGCCAAGGTTGTTGAGACAGAAGAAGCTGTTATGGATGGCGCACAGGAGATTGATATGGTTATTAATCTTGGCTGGGTTAAGGATAAGAGATATGACGACATTCTTGCGGAGATTAAGGCTGTAAGAGAAGTATGTCGCGGAAGAATTCTTAAGGTGATTATTGAAACTTGTGAATTAACTGATGAAGAGAAGATTCAGATGTGTAAGATTGTCACACAGTCGGGAGCAGAATATATTAAGACCTCTACCGGATTTGGTAAGACCGGAGCTACACCACAGGATGTTGCCATCCTTAAGGGTAATGTAGGTAAGAAGGTTAAGGTTAAGGCGTCCGGCGGAATTTCTTCATTACAGGATGCAGATTTGTTTATGACCCTTGGAGCATCAAGACTTGGAACCAGCAAGTTAGTCGGTCTTTTTAAGAAAATGAAATAATTTTTGATTTACTCATATATGTGAAAATTTATTTTTCACCCTCCTTTCAAAGAAGACACCACACAGTGCGCAATGTGTGGTGTCTTTACGTTGTGGTGCGGTATATGGTTAAAAGATATAGTACGAAAACTCGTTGGACCGATTTGTATAATTTTTTGCTGTAGAGACTGAAGAAAGTCTCCATAACTATAGGACGATGCAATAGAGACTTTTTGTTTTTAAAGTTGGACCTAGAGATGAGAAAAATTGCAATAGAGACTTTTTGTGGTCTCTATAGCAATTTTGGCTTCAAATAGGTCCATACCGCTTAATTAAAGCATAGGTGGTATTGTGCGTATAATATATCATGGAATTATCCATATAAATTCTTTGTTATAAAACAGACAGAGATGCAGATTTTTCCAATGATAAGGGTCTGAGGTTATATCAGAGTGAAAAATTACCTCCGGTGTAGCACTTAATGCCGGTAAGGAAATACTAGTTTCGGTGGAATTGGCAAGATATTCTGCTCTGTCCGTCAGCTCCTTGTCATAGGTAGCGGCATCCCCGTTTACAAGAGAATACACTGCACTTGCACCTGCAGGAAGGCCAGAAAAATTCGCATCGCCTTCTTCGGATTCGATAACAGTACATAACCCAATGCAGCCGATTCCAAATACGAGTGCCATAGTAGCAACTGTTTTTTTAAGGAAAGCTGTATTATCATATACCGCTGCAATCTTTTTCAATAGAGGTGTATCCCCCCATTTTCGATGAATCCATCCCATAAGATATATGAGATTCCATGTCATAAAAATATAATAGCTAAAATAAATAATGTTCATCATTCTGTAAGGCATTCTAAGTCCCTGAGCATAGAATACCGGAGTCCCCTGACAACAGAAAATTCCAAAAGTAAAAATAAGCATTAAAAGTGGATAACGAAACTGCATTTTAGAGCTCGCAGCAATTCGGTAAAATACCGGTAATAAAACTATCCATAGCACAGCCACTGGAAAAGTAGTGGAGCTTGCGATGTTATATCCGCCGTAGGCAAAGGAGTACAAAAGTGCTTTTATTACTCCCGGCCCTGCACCCACGCTTTCTTGTCTGATGGCATTCCCCGGTGCAAGCATGCTAATTGCAAAACCAATAAGCATTGCAAGGGTTACAAGAGCAACCGGAATCACACGTCGCTCCTTCTGAATAATGTGCCATACAATTATTACCAGCAAAAGCACTGCGGTAACCAGTGCAGTTGCATAATTACCACCACCAATAACAAAAGCTAACGGTAGTCCAATTACAAAGGCAACAATCTTGGCGGGCATAGAATTACTTTTTAATAACACGGTTACTATTAAAAACAGCAATAACATCAATGAATAGAAAAAGGTGTAGTAAATAGCTCCGTTATACCAATAAAAAGAGTCTGCCGGCACATGAGTAAAATGCAGTGCACAAAAAGTTACACATAGGGAGATTCCAATGCTTGCCACTTTACCTGCGCCAAACCATTTGCGTAATCCATAATAGAAAAATGCCAGCATTGATACCACAAAAGTAGTAATCAAAATTATTGGAGCAATAACATAAAATTCATCGCCAAATATTCCAGGCTGCAGGCGCATTAGAAAAATCGCAGAAAAATTTCCCTGCCAGTCCTCGTAGGTTTGAAGCATCATATCGTAGGATGTCTTAATTACTTGAGAGAGAGAACCTGTTTCTTCCCACACCTTGGAAGTCTCCACTCCATAATAGTAATCGTCCACGCTTGGATGTGCATAATTTCCAATGACATACAGTGGAATTAGGGACAAAATAAAAACAGCTAATAGTATATATATAAGAGTTTTTTTCTTCATAAAAGGCTCCTTAAGGATTTTTTTTAATAGTATCATAAGGAGTGGAGGATTGCAATTTGGTTGTGGAAAAATGCTTGACTTGCGTTTATGTTAGAAGTATGATTGTATCATCACAAAGTTTCATAGATTCTATTTCTGATTTCAAGGCAGTTCGCCAGAATCTATCGCTTTATGAAAAATAATTTTAAGAGGAGGCAGTTGCCTATGAAGAAAAAACTAAAAAAATTAGAAAGTGCCACGGGACCAATTCAGTATGGTCTTCTAAACGATTATATGTTTAGGGCGGTTTTTCAGGAAAGCGAGGACGCGCTTAGAGGACTTCTATGTGCAGTTTTACATCTAAAAGAGGATGAAATTAAGAAGATCGTAGTGTGTAATCCTATTGAACTTGGAAAAAACATTGAGAACAAGAATTATATTCTTGACCTGAAAATTACATTTAACGATGACACCATTGTAAATATTGAGATGCAAGTGATGAATCTGGGGAATTGGCCGGAGCGTTCATTAAGTTATTTGTGTCGAAATTTTGATAATATTAATAAAGGCTCAGATTATATTGATGTTAAGAAAGCTATTCATATTGGTTTTATCGATTTTACACTCTTTAAAGATTTTCCTGAATTTTGTGCTACATATATGCTCCAGAATATAAAAAATCACAACATTTATAGTAGTAAATTTGTACTCAAGGTGGTAGAATTAAATCATACGGAACTTGCTACAGAGGAAGATATTTATTATGGTATTGACCGATGGGCGCGGTTGTTCAAAGCCACCACATGGGAGGAATTGAAAATGTATGCAGCTAATAACAAAGCGATGGAAAATGTAGTTAATAAAGTGTATGAATACAATAGCGATGAGACTATGCAGGACATTTGTCGTGTTAGAGAAGAAAGTATTGCTTATCAGAAGTTCGTGGATAATAGAACGAAGAGAATGGAAGAGGCGTTGGTTGAGAAAGAAAAAGCGCTGGCAGAAATGGATGAGGCCTTGGCAGAGAAGAACGAAGAATTAGCGGAGAAGAACGAAGCCTTAGCAGAGAAAGACGAAGCCTTAGCAGAGAAAGACGAAGCCTTAGC
>CAZNUK010000001.1:0-56723 GCA_964576255.1 uncultured Butyrivibrio sp. | reverse complement strand
TAGCAGAGAAAGACGAAGCCTTAGCAGAGAAAGACGAAGCCTTAGCAGAGAAAGACGAAGCCTTAGCAGAGAAAGAGGCGGAACTTATTGCTGCAAAAAAATTAATTGCAGAGCTACAAGCTCGTATCAATAAATAATGGTGGACTTATTGCATGGAACGATTAAAAAAGCAATTTGAATTTTTACTGGAAATAGATAAGGAAAAAAACATAGGGCGTCAGACCTACTTGTCAGATGGAATGCGTAAGGAAAATGACGCAGAACATTCCTGGCATATGGCGGTAATGGCGCTTCTTATGTCAGAATACTCCAACACAGATATAGATGTGTTGCATACCATATCTATGATTCTTATTCATGATTTAGTGGAAATCTATGCGGGGGATACCTATGCATATGACACAAAAGGTAACTCCGACAAAAAAGAGCGAGAATTGAAGGCTGCGGACAAACTTTTTTCAATGCTTCCTGATGACCAACGAGACCGATTCAGAGGTCTTTGGGAGGAGTTTGAAGAGGGCGAAACTGCTGAGGCCAAATTTGCAGCTTCAATGGATAGAATTCAGCCACTTATGCTTAATCACGCCTCCGGTGGTCGCTCATGGGAGGAGCATGGAGTGAAGGCATCTCAGGTATATGGAAGAAATGCTAAGACCGCAGAGGGCTCACAGGTGTTGTGGGAATATGCGGACGAGAATTTCATTAAGCCGAATGTGGGGAAGACGTTGGAAGAGGAGTAGAAGTAGTTTTAGACTTAAGTAGGTAAAAAATATGAGAATAATATATGATTTAAAACAAGAGGATATGGTCGGAGATGAACTAGACAATTTTATAAAAAGGAATATAAGATATAATAGCGGGAAAGGTTATAGATTTTGATGAATTGAAAAAAGTGTGATGTGAGTAAAATATTACGATATCAATTTGAGTTTAATACAATAGTGAATGTATTAATATGCAAGTACAACTTACCAAGTTATCTTTTTTGATATTGGCAGGCTCGTTCTTGTATGATATTATGCTACTGATGTACAAAACACCATACTTAAATAATGAAAGGAAAAATAAAAGCGAATAAAAAAATAGTGATAATAGTAGTGACGATATTGTCTTTATGTTTTATGGTTTCAGATGTAGCTAAAGCACAGACAGATGTAGAATCGTCTGTATATGGATTTAATGTGGATTTAGATTTGTATAATGATGTTAAATGGCGTGATCTTGGGTATATTGCAGTTAGAGCAGATGGAAATATTATTGGTATATGCTCAATAAGTATAGGTATGACACGTGCCAAAAGCAAAAGTTCAGATGGAAAGTATATGGATCACGTGTTCGTTTTATGCACTATGAAAGGAAAGAAAGCAAAACAATTATATGTTGGATATTCAGAGTCGCTAACAGTGAAATCTAATTTATCTAAATCAGATACTTTAATGGCTTTTTCGCCTGCAACAACAACGAGCGGAGAATCTTATGCCATTGGAGCGGATGTAAGTACGGATTATAGTGCAGGTGTTTCAGCATCAGTTTCTTTTGAAAGAAACGAATTAGTTGTTCGCAACAAGTCAGATAAAACAATACCTATGTTCGAGGCTTTTTATGATTATCAACAACCTATGTCACGATTTAGTTCTGTAGCATATTCATATGATTCGAGCAATCAAAGAGCACATTGGGTAACAAAAACAAAACAGAGCAAATATCCGGTGTACATCAATATCACGGCTAAATTTGAAAGATGGAATGACGAGCCGGGCTTTTGGGCAACCGCGTATGGACTTTATTACACAAATGGTATTAGTTTATGTTATAGATCTCAATATTAGGGAAAAAGATGAAAAAATTGTATGTTTTATTTCTAATTGTTATGTTACTTGTGATGGGTAACAACTTTATAGTTTTTGCGAATGAACAAACGGAAAAACTTGTTACAGATGAGGAAAGTTGGAAAGCTGTTACATGGTATCCTGCTGTTAATATTCCAGTAAGAGAAGATGGGAATATTATTGGAATATGTTCCGTAGAAATAGGATTTTCTCGGTGTAAAGATTTAACAACAGATAAAAACTATATGGACAAAGTGATTGTACAGTGTAATGTGCAAGGTGTCTTTTCAAAAGATAAAAAAGTAGGATATATAGAAGAAATTGTGATAAGTTCTGATGTACCAGCGGGGACTAAGATTATGAGCAGTTATCCTATTGCGTATGGAAATGATGATGGTTATAAACTTGAATATAGTACATCTCAATCTAAAACATTCGATTATGAAAAAGATACCTTAAGTTTGCGAAATCATAGTAGTATCGAGGATGGATTGATTAAAAATACTTATGATTACAAATATTCAAAATGGATATGGGATTGGCAAAAAAATCAGTATGCTAACGAGATGAGTGAGCAAGGTACTATGTGGGTTCTAAAAACTAATAGAAGTAATTATAAAATGACGATAAATTTTGTCGGAAAATATTTATATTGTAATGGGAAATCAAATTGGTGGACATATATGTATGATGAAATAAATTCTACAGAGATTAGTCTTGTTATTACTACTCCATCATAAAGGAAGAGGAATTGTAAATATATGAAAAGTAAGAAGAAAATAATAATTTCAATAGTTATTGTTGTAATAAGTATTGTAGTAGTATTTATGTTAGCATGGCGAGGAAGCCCACTCTTTAAATTTATAAGTAGTGTGGTAGCAAGTAATGATGATGAAATGACTGACATAGAGAGAATTGTTAAAGTAATCACAGAAACGAAACCGACAGATATTATTATATTTGGAGAAGATATTGAATTTCCAGCAGAAATCTCTTACAGAACGGTTAGCTATATAGATGAAACTACTATTGAATCAAACGATGCTTATATGTACACAATTCTTATTGTTAACGATAGCAATAATACTGTGCTTTTGTCTGATAAAGAACAACTGTGTATAGAGGAAGCAGTAAGCAAAGAAGGATTTTGTTTAATTTATCTAGGACAGAAATATTCTACTCGTTGGGATAATGAAGAAACTCCAATTGTAACAATTGATGGGAATATGCAGTTTACATATTATACTTTAGATGGAATATTATGTAGGCGTATAGGAATGTGGTTGGTTCAAGACCAAGCGGAATTAGATACATATCCACAGATGTTAGGAGATACACTTATGCATTGTTTTGATTTATATTTAAAAGAGGTTAATTAACACAAAAAGCCGGCTTCTGCCGGCTTTACTTAATAAAGGTAATGTTATGATAAGAGCAGAAAATATAACAAAAAAATATATAACAGAGTCAGAAAATGTATATGCAGTAAATGATATAAGCCTTGAATTATCACAAAAAGGCATGTACATGATTCTTGGTAAAAGTGGTTGTGGTAAAACAACGTTATTAAATATGTTGAGTGGTCTTGATATATATGACTCAGGGCGGTTGTATGTTAATGATGTAGAAATAAGTTGTTATAATAATAAGGATTTAGATTCTTATCATAACCTAAATATGGGAATTGTTTTTCAGGAACATAATCTTATATCTCACTTTTCCGTTTATGATAATTTGAAATTGGCATTAGCAATTCAAAGTTGGGAAGGAAAAACGGAAGATGAAACGAATAAAATTATAAGTCAAACATTAGAAAAAGTGGGACTTGCTGGGTACCAAAAAAGGAAAATATCTCAGCTTAGCGGTGGAGAGCGTCAACGCGTTGCAATTGCAAGAGTTATTGTTAAACAACCAGAAATTATTTTTGCAGATGAACCAACGGGTAATCTAGATGTAAAAACAAGCAAACAGATTTTTGAACTTTTAAAAAGTCTGTCGAAAGAATTTATTGTTGTTGTCGTAACACATGATAAAGATGCCGCTTACATATACGGGGATACTATATATAATATTAGCAACGGACATATAGAGAAAAGCATTGAACAGACTACATCGAAATATTTTTCTAAATACAGTATGATATTACGTACAAAAGATGGTGTTAAACAAATTGATGAAGTAACATATGATGAAATTTGTACAATTGTTAGTGATGTAATCTGCAATGCAGATAAAACTGATACAATTGTGATTAATAACGTTTGCATAGATTCATCAGGAGATAAGGTGAAATTCAAATTTGTTGAAAAGAACAGAAAAAATAAAAAAGTTGAAAAACTTCCATATAAGTATAAAATACAACTTGCATTTAAGTTTTTACGTAAAAAGAAATTTTCTTTTATTATGACCATCGTTTTAATGACAATTTCTACAATTTTGTTGTACATAACAGGGGCGGTAACCTTTTATGATGAGAAGACGGTTGTAAAAAATTATTTAAATATGTATACGCCTGAAATTTTACCATGTTATGTACAAGAATCTTATGTTGATGATTTTTATGAAGAACATTCAGGTTATGTAAATAAAGGCGAATTCCTCTATTCTTTAATTGCTGATTCAGTTTCCGAAGGTTCAACATTTATTGTTAGAGCAGCTTCTGAAGATATTTATACACAGGATATGTTGGATTATAGGACAGTAACAACTTTATATTTGCCAAGTGATTATTCGGGAATCGAACTAATAAAAGGCAGATATATTGAAAAAGATAATGAAATAATGATAACAGATTATGTTGCAACTGAATTGGGCTTGGACATTGGAGCGCAAGTATACTATAATTCAAAATGTTTTGATATTGTTGGTATAGTGAAAACGGATTATATTGCATATAATTTGCGAGCGAAACTTAGTTATGACGCGACAAGTAGCCATATAGAGTATTATGTGATGTATAGGTATAATGTTGTATATTTGTCTTCTGAATATCTTTACCAAGAAAAAAAGACAATAGATGCTCGAATTGGAATAGAGCATAGCGATTTTTTACTAGAATCCAGAGAAAATAGTTATATGTCAAGTGAATGTTATTATGATTCTGCTAGCAAAATAAAAGAAGAGCAACTAATATATGGAAGATTACCACAACATCAAAATGAAATATTAGTTACATTGGGATATATGGAAAGTCATTCTAAATACGATAGTGAAGAGTTTGTTGAAGAAGAATATGCCTATATTGATCTTTATGAGGAGAAATATAATAATTATTATTCAGGAGAATTGAATTTATATCGCTATTTTAGTCAAGGAGTAAAAATTGTTGGAATTGTAGATAATTATAACAACTCAGAAGTTAATGCGGATATATTTATATATAAAGATAAGTGGAATGAAATAAAAGAGGATTATTATGAATATTATTCAGCGAGCTATTTATTTACAGTTAAATCAAAGCAATATGATAAGCTTTTGGATGTAATCTATGACAAAAACATAAAGCTTGATGAACCAGCAATACAGCAAATATATGAATTTGCAAATATTATTGAAAAGATAAAACCCGTGCTTTACATAGTGCTTGTGCTTACTCTTGTTTTGGATTCAGTTATGTTAATGACGTTTATTCATATTTCATTGAGAGAAAATAGTAAAAATATAGGAATTCTTAGAGCGTTAGGAATGTCATCAAAAATAATTGAAAGTATATTTCAATTGGAGTTTTGGATAACTCATATAGTTTCTATTATTCTTAGTATTCCATTAATTTTCATTGTACAGAGCATAGCAAATAATGAGTATTCAAAACAACTAACAGAAAATCCTTATGATATTATGGAGTGGAATATTATAATAGCTGCATTAATAATAGCATTTAAGACCATAATAGGTATTATTTCTATGAGCGTTCCTATAAGAAAATACAAGAAAAAAAGAATAATAGAGTTAATGCGTTGATAGTATGGATTTTTTAGAAAATTTTCTGGTTGCTTTTTGCATTTTTTTGTGCTAATCTTGGCAATATAGATAACAAACACTGTGAAGGAAAGAGTAGGTCTTAACTACATCTACAGAGAAGTCCCGGTAGCTGAGAGGGATGGTGGAACGAAGACTGAACATGGCTCCGGAGTGGCGTACCGAGCAGCATTTGCTGTAAGATTACGACAGGATCGCCTGTTATAGCGATAGAGTTTTTGTGAACTCGATGAGGTTCATTTCGTGAGGAATGAATGAAGAGAAGTGGTAACGCGGAATTTTCGCCTTCTGTCAAATTGGTTGACAGAGGGCGTTTTTTTAACTTTATAGGAATTTACCATTGTTTAATTAATTTTTGCAGATTGGGCGTAGCGGTGGGATTTAGTGCCTTTATGCCCGAAAATTTGGGCAAAAAGCTTTATGTAAGCAAAATATGCCCAATAGTGGTTTTGGATTGGGCATATTTCAGATGTATTTTGTACATATGCCCAAAAGTGTGGGCATAATGCAGGAAAAAGCTATGAAATGCCCAAATAAGAAATTTAAGTTAGTAATTGAATGAATTAAATAGGAGGACTTTTTTATGAACAACAAACCATATTACATCACAACAGCAATAGCTTACACATCAGGTAAGCCACACATAGGAAACACCTATGAAATCGTTCTTGCGGACAGTATTGCAAGATTTAAAAGAGCACAGGGTTATGATGTGCGTTTTCAGACAGGAACTGACGAACATGGTCAGAAAATCGAGCTTAAGGCAGCAGAGGCAGGAATTACACCTAAGGAATTCGTAGATAATGTTGCAGGCGATATTAGACAAATCTGGGATTTGATGAACACATCATATGACAAGTTCATCAGAACCACAGATGAGGACCACGAGAAGCAGGTTCAGAAGATTTTTAAGAAACTCTATGACAAGGGAGATATCTACAAGGGACATTATGAGGGAATGTACTGTACACCTTGTGAGTCATTTTTTACTTCATCACAGCTTGTTGACGGTAAATGTCCTGATTGTGGAAGAGAATGTCAGCCGGCTAAGGAAGAAGCTTATTTCTTCAAAATGAGCAAATATGCAGACAGACTTATTAAGCACATTGAGGATAATCCTGAGTTTATTCAGCCGGAGTCTCGTAAAAATGAGATGATGAATAACTTCCTTAAAGCAGGACTTCAGGACTTGTGCGTTTCAAGAACTTCATTTACATGGGGAATTCCTGTTGATTTTGATCCAAAGCATGTTATTTACGTGTGGATTGATGCCCTCAGTAACTACATCACAGGACTTGGATATGATGTGGACGGCAATCATGGAGATTTATATGAGAAATATTGGGCAGCTGATTTACATCTTATTGGCAAAGACATTTTGAGATTCCATACAATTTACTGGCCAATTATGTTAATGGCACTGGATGTACCACTTCCAAAACAGATTTTTGGACACCCATGGTTATTGCAGGGTGATGGCAAGATGAGTAAGTCCAAGGGAAATGTACTTTATGCTGATGATTTGGTAGATTTCTTCGGAGTGGATGCGGTACGTTTCTTCGTGCTTCATGAGATGCCATTTGAAAATGACGGCGTTATCACATGGGAATTAATGGTTGAAAGAATGAATTCCGAGCTTGCCAATACTCTTGGAAACCTTGTTAACCGTACAATTTCAATGTCCAATAAATATTTTGGCGGAGTTGTTAATAATACAGGAGTTTGTGAAGAGGTTGACGATAATCTTAAGAGCACAATTCTTGAAGAAGTTAACAAAGTATCTGAGAAGATGGACAAATTAAGAGTTGCGGATGCAATTACAGAGATTTTTAACATCTTTAAGCGTTGTAATAAATATATTGACGAGACAATGCCTTGGGCACTTGCGAAGGATGAGACCAAGCAGGCAAGACTTGAAACAGTTCTCTATAATCTTGTAGAAGGTATTACTATCGGAGCCTCACTTTTGGAAGCATTTATGCCAGAGACCTCTGAGAAGATTTTAAAACAGCTTAACGCAACCAAGAGAGAACTTTCAGATATGACTGAATTCGGCAAATATCCATCAGGCAACAAGGTAACTGATAAGCCGGAAATTCTTTTTGCAAGACTTGATGTTAATGAGGTTATGGAAAAAGTAGAAGCATTAAGAGCGGCTAATAGTGATGAGGAAGATATTGAGAAGGCACATCCGGGAATTGACGTGGAGAAAAAGCCTGAAATCACAATTGATGATTTTGACAAAATCCAGCTTAGAATTGGTGAGATTCTTAAGTGCGAGGAAGTTCCAAAGTCCAAGAAGTTACTTTGTTCTCAGGTAAAAATCGGTAGCGAGGTTAAGCAGATTGTGTCAGGAATCAAGCATCAGTATTCAGCAGAAGAGATGGTTGGTAAAAAAGTAGTTGTAGTAGCTAACTTAAAGCCTGCCAAGCTTGCAGGAATTCTTTCAGAAGGAATGCTTCTGTGTGCTGAAGATGCAGAGGGTAATCTTGCGCTTCTTAATGCTGAAAAAGATATGCCAAACGGCGCGGAGATTGGCTAATGAGTAAGATTTTTGAATCCCATGCCCATTACGAGGATGAGGCATTTAACGAGGACAGGGAGGAGCTTCTTACCTCCCTTCCCGAAAAGGGAATTGAATATGTGGTAAACGTGGGCTCCACAGTAGAGACTTGTCACAAAACAGTGGATTTGGTGGCAAAATACCCTCATATCTACGGCGCTTTAGGTGTGCATCCAAGTGAAATCAGAGGTGTAACGGCGGAGGATTTACAGTGGATTGAACAGGAAGCCAGTACTAATTCCAAGATTGTTGCAATCGGAGAAATCGGTCTGGATTACTACTGGGATAAGGATAACAAAAAAGAGCAATGGGAGATGTTTGCAGTACAGATGGACATTGCCAAAAGACTTAAGCTTCCTATAATTGTACATTCCAGAGAGGCGGCAAAAGACACCTACGACTGCATGGTGGCAAATAATGCGATGGAATGTGGTGGTGTGGTTCACTGTTTTTCCTATGCAGTGGAAGAAGCCAGAAAATATCTGGATATGGGATTTTATATTGGAATCGGTGGAGTGGTCACCTTTAAGAATGCAGTAAAGCTTAAGGAAGTTGCAGAGTATGTGCCCCTTGATAGAATTTTGCTGGAAACAGATTGTCCATACCTTGCTCCGGTGCCTTACAGGGGAAAGAGAAATTCTTCTCTCTATATACCGGAAATTGCAGGGGAGATTGCGGACATTAAAGGCACCACATATGACGAACTAATTAATGCCACATATGAAAATGCGTGCAAAATGTACCGAATAGGTCAGAAAGGGTAATATATGAATTTAAGTAACCCAAGTAATACATTGGCAATAATTAAAAAATATGATTTTGTATTTCAGAAGAAGTACGGACAGAATTTCCTCATAGATGACAACATTGTTGAAAAAATTGTCAGAGAAGCGGGAGTGACTGAGGATGATTTTGTACTGGAAATCGGTCCGGGAATCGGAACTATGACTCAGATTCTTGCGGCTAATGCCAGAGAAGTGGCAGCAGTGGAAATCGACGATAACCTTATTCCGATTCTTAAGGAGACACTTGCAGAATTTGATAATGTTACAGTTATTCATAACGATATTTTGAAGGTAGATATAAAAGCCCTTGCAGAAGAAAAAAACAGTGGCAGACCAATTAAGGTGGTGGCTAATCTTCCTTACTACATCACCACTCCGATTATTATGGGACTTTTTGAAAGTGGTGTACCTATAGATTCCATTACTATTATGGTTCAAAAAGAGGTTGCAGACAGAATGCAGGTAGGACCGGGAACCAAAGATTACGGCGCGCTTTCCCTTGCAGTGCAGTTTTATGCAAAGCCTGAAATTGTTGTGAATGTTCCTCCAACCTGTTTTGTACCCAAGCCTAATGTAGGCTCGGCGGTAATCAGACTCACCCGTCACGAAAACGTGCCGGTGGAGGTTAAGGATGAGAAACTGATGTTTAAAATAATAAGAGCTTCTTTTAACCAGAGAAGAAAAACTCTGGCAAATGGTCTTAGCAATTCATCAGAAATCCATCTGTCCAAGGAAGTGATAACAAGCTCCATTGAAAAATTAGGACGTGGTCCTTCTATTCGTGGTGAGGCACTTACTCTTCAGGAATTTGCTGCACTTTCTAATATAATTTATGACGAAATTCATTCGGACAGGTAATAAAATCACAGCTCCTTCCATATGTTTTAAATAGAACGTATGGAAGGAGCTTTTTTATGGAATATAACAGACTGGTGGCATACATTTATTCATATTCACAAGGAATTAAGGGAGCAAATACAGGCTTTGCCAAAATCGAGATTAGAAACGACATTTTAAAAATCAGAATTACAATGCAAAAAGGCCATGTAAAAGGAAACGTTACAGGAAGTGTAAAAATGTTTTACCGCAAGGGGGAACGTGCTTTTGGGATAACACTTGGAGATATGAGTGCCAATAATTTCGGGGGTAATTTTGAATATGTTGGAAGTGGGGTAGATATTGAAAATTCAGGACAATGCTTTAATGATATTTGTGGGCTACGCATAGAACTTTTTGGAGAAGAAAAATACATATTTGGAAGCGAGTGGGATGATTTGGGATTTCCTAAGCTGTGGGACGTGGGTGAAGAAGTAGAGCCAGAGCCAGCCAATACAGAAGTACAATTGGAGGTAGCAGAGGTTGTGGAGACTGAGGAATTTGTGGAGCCGACAGAAGTTGTAGAGATTACAAAAAATACTGAAGAGGAGGCTATACAGGAAACGCGAACAACTTCTATATGGGAAGAACTTCGAGGCACGAGAGAACAGGTGGAGCCCTTTGCTGATGATAATTTTTATGACATTGTGGAAATTACACCATCGGATATAGAGAGAATGCCCAATACTAACTGGGGGCTATTGACTAACAGTTTCGTAAATTATGGATACAACACATTTAGACATCTTATTTTGGGCAGTTATATGCAAAATGGAACAGAGCGGCATTTTATCGGTGTTCCCGGAGTATATAATCGTAGGGAACGACTGACTGCCGGAATGTATGGTTTTGAAAGATTCAAATTCAGTATGCGAAGCGATATGCGTCTAAGTCAGTTTGGCTACTGGATTAAGGAGCTTTCAGACTAATCCCATGGATTGATTAATACATATCTTAAATGGTCAACGAAGCCATTTTTAAGCTTAATAATGGAGCGTGCAACACCCTCATTTTCAAATCCAATTCGAGTCAAAAGATTAATGGAGGATTGATTGTCTTTAAGGACAAAGGCTTCAATTCTATGAAGCTTTTCCTCCTCAAAAATTGCAGAGATAAGTCTGGTAAGGGCTTCTAGGGCATAGCCTTTTTTCTGGTATTCCGGCAAAAGCTTATAGCCGATAATTGAGGAGCGATAAGCACCTCTGTCAATATGGGAAAAAGAAGCCGTACCGATTACAGTATCCCTATCCTCCAAAGTAGTAAAATAATATCTGTAATAACCCCCTCTTAAAAAGGATTCAAATTCTCCTCTTAAGAGGCTTTTTTGATAGGACAAGGTATAGAATTCCGCAGGTTTTTCTGGCTCTACCTGATTGAATACCTGACTCCCTCTTGAATAAAATTCCAAAGTAAGCTCGGCATTATCCTCATTAAGCGCCTGTAAAATTAATCTTTCGGTTCTGTATGAAAACTGCATAATAGTGTATGTACCTTTCAAGATAGTTGGTTTTAGTGGTTGAATTAAAACATTCCATTGTATTATACTATGTAAGAAGTAATTTTGGGAGAAAAATATGAGAAAAAGAGATTTTACCGAAGATGAAAAATATATGTATGAGGCGATGAAGCTAGCCAGACGTGCCGCAAGGCTTGATGAGGTGCCAATTGGTTGTGTTATTGTCCATAATGGTGAAATTATTGCCAAGGGATACAATCGTCGTAATAAGGACAAATGCACCCTCGCCCATGCGGAAATTATGGCAATCAAAAAAGCCAGTAAGGTTATAGGTGACTGGAGACTTGAGGAATGTACGATGTATGTTACCCTTGAGCCCTGTCAGATGTGCGCCGGTGCCATTGTACAGGCTAGAATTCCAAGGGTTGTTATGGGAACCATGAACGCCAAAGCCGGATGCGCTGGTTCAGTAATTAACATTTTACAGATGGACAAGTTTAATCATCAGGTGGAAATTACCAAAGGTGTTCTAGGGGAAGAATGCAAGGAAATGATGCAGGAGTTTTTTAGGAAATTGAGGGAAAGTAAGAAATAATTGACTTTTATTATGAAATTGGTTATACTAACCCTTGCAATTGAATAAAATGTTAACACTTCCATGTGTTCGTGGATAATGTGTTTACCCTGGTCTCGCGCAATAAGAATCTGCGAACCATGTCAGGTCGGGAACGAAGCAGCATTAAGCGGAATCTCTTATGTGCCGCGAGGGTGCCGGGGTAAGTCGCACATTTGAGACTTACACATGGATTTTTTACATTGTAGGTAATTTTTATAATGGAATCATTTCGCGGATTGGGCATATTTAAGCGAAAAGCTAGAAAATGCCCAAACCAGAAAAGAATAACGGAAAACTCCAGAAACTGCTTCACAGAATGCACAGCTGACTCAATCTTTTTTATTTTAAAAAGTTTGTTATTTTAGTCTGAATATGGTAAAATAATTCTGTTTGGGGCATGGCTTGCCCTGAGAACTATTTAAGCGAGGAAAAGCAATGTCTTACACAGCTTTGTATCGAAAATGGAGACCGGACAGATTTGATGATGTCAAGGGTCAGGACCATATCGTAACCACACTTAAAAATCAAATAGATGCAGATAGAATTGGTCACGCATATCTTTTTTGCGGAACCAGAGGAACCGGTAAGACTACAATGGCGAAGATATTTGCCAAGGCAGTTAACTGCCAGTCTCCTAAGGATGGTAATCCTTGTGGGGAATGTGCCATGTGTAGGGCAATTGCCGATGGTTCATCTCTTAACGTTATTGAAATTGACGCGGCCAGCAACAATGGTGTAGATAATATTCGTCAGATAAGAGAAGAGGTTTCCTACAGACCAACAGAAGGCAGATATAAGGTTTATATCATCGACGAGGTGCATATGTTGTCAATAGGAGCGTTTAACGCCCTTTTGAAGACCTTGGAGGAACCACCTGCCTATGTGATTTTCCTTCTGGCAACCACCGAGGCTCATAAGATTCCGGTGACGATAATGTCCAGATGTCAGAGATATGACCTTAAGCGAATTCCGGTTGAGGTTATTACGGAGAGATTACGTGAGCTTGTGACAGCGGAGAATGTTCAGGTGGAGGATAAGGCTCTTACCTATATCGCAAGAATGGCGGATGGAGCACTGAGAGATGCCCTTAGTCTTTTGGACCAGTGTATGGCATTTTACATGGGGCAGGAATTGACCTATGAGGATGTTTTAGAGGTTCTGGGTGCTGTGGATACAGAGGTTTTTTCACAGATGCTTAGAATGGTAATTAATTCTGACGTAACAGCTCTTATACATAAGCTGGAGGAATTGATTATTCAGGGAAGAGATATATCCCAGCTTGTAGCAGATTTTACATGGTATCTTCGTAATCTTTTAATGGTGAAGACTTCTCAGTCGGCGGAGAGCATGCTTGATATGTCTGCAGAGAATTTGCAGAGGATTAAGGAAGAGGCATATATGGTGGATGAAAACACCGTTATGCGTTATATTAGAATTATGTCGGATTTATCCGCGTCCATCAAGTTTTCTACTCAGAAAAGAGTGCTTACAGAGGTGGCGTTAATTAAGATGACAAGACCGCAGATGGAGACAGATACAGAATCCATATGTGAGCGTCTGAAGGCTCTGGAGAATCTGGTCAAAGAAAAAGAAGATATGCTTGCATTGGTGGCATTAAGACCGGAACGTCCTGCGGGAGCAGTAGTGGAGGTCGTAAATACCAATACACAACCGGTAGCCAAAGCACCGAAGCCTGCCATTAAGGCTTTGTCCGAGGATTTGGCAGCAGTGGTTAAGAACTGGAGCGGTATTGTTGGGCAGACTGATGGAGTGTACACCAGCTTTTTGAGAAGGTGTAGACTGACAGTTGTGGAGAATCAGCTGGTTATTGTAACAGAGGATGCTTTTGTGCATAGATACCTTAGTTCTGATGAGACCATTAATATGCTTAAGAGCATTATAGAAAATACAATTGGCAAGGAAGTGGAGTTAAGAATTCAATTACTTGCCGCCAATACTACCTTCGAGGAGTCCTTTCAGGATGTGGAGGAGTATGTCAAAATGAATATTTCAGTAGAGGATTAATTTAGGAGGATTTTATAAAATGGCAAAACGTGGAGGATACCCAGGCGGAGCAATGCCGGGCAATATGAATAACTTAATGAAGCAGGCACAGAGAATGCAGAGACAGATGGAGGAATCTCAGAAGGCTCTTGAAGAGAAAGAGGTTACTGCCAAAGCAGGTGGTGGTGCTGTTGAAGTTACCGTTAATGGTAAGAAGGAAGTGCTTAAGGTTAAGCTTTCACCGGAAGTAGTTGACCCGGATGATATCGAGATGTTAGAGGATTTAATTGTAGCAGCTACTAACGAAGCTCTCCGTGAGATTGAGGAGCTTTCACAGGAATCTATGTCTAAGATCACAGGCGGCCTTGGAGGATTTGGATTCTAATGGAATACTACGGAAGTCAGATTGGAAAATTAATTGAAGAACTGGCAGCGTTACCGGGCGTTGGGGCGAAAACCGCACAACGCCTTGCTTTTCATATTATCAATATGCCTAAGGAAAGAGCTGAAGGACTTGCAGGAGCAATTCTTGATGCCAAGGAGAACGTAAGGTACTGCAAGACCTGTTGTACTCTTACAGACAGGGAAGAATGTCCTATCTGCTCCAATAACGAGCGCAATCATAAGGAAATTATGGTTGTGGAGAATGCAAGGGATTTGGCGGCCTATGAGAAAACAGGCAAATACAAGGGAGTATATCATGTGCTTCATGGAGCTATCTCTCCTATGCTTGGAATCGGTCCGGCAGACATAAGAATCAAAGAACTTTTAGTAAGACTCCAGCAGGACGTGGACGAGGTTATTATCGCCACTAATTCAAGTCTTGAGGGAGAGGCTACAGCAATGTACCTTTCTAAGCTGATTAAGCCTACGGGGATTAAGGTTACAAGAATTGCCAGCGGAGTTCCGGTAGGCGGAGATTTGGAGTACATAGACGAGGTTACACTTTTAAGAGCATTTGAGGGAAGAACAGAATTATAACTATCGGAGGCAAAAATGCCACAGCAACACATTTTGGTTAACGATATAATTACAGATCATAGAGAGCGTATGCTCAACCTGAAGAAATATTATCCATTCTTCAAGTTGTCAGAGACCTCTTTTTCCTGGTTTAAGGATGGGGAATGTGACAATTTGGATATGGGTTATATTTTGATGGCTGTGCTACGCTTTTTTATTGAGGAAAATAACTTTAAAGAGCAGGATGTTACCTATAACAGATATGCAGACTTTATGACTGAGTGCATCAGAAGAGATTTTGGAATTGTTCTTGATGAGAAGGACAATAAGCTTATTGTGGATTATATTTTTGATAAGCTCAAAAACGATGGCAAGCCTTTTTCATTTGAATATTATGACCCGGTTGAAAGGGTTAAGAAGATATCCAGAGTTAAGCTTTTGGAAAGCAGAATAATGGATGGTACAGTGTGGTATTCCATAAGCTCTGACGGAATAGAGTTCTATCTGGATACCAAGGAAATTAAGGACGAGAGCAAAATTAGTGTGGAGCAGCTTCTTCTGGAGAAGATGATTCGTTCCGAAGATTTCAAAGGGGGCACAGAGGTTGTAAGACGAATCAATCAGGAGGTTGAGAGACTTTGGTATCGCAAGAACAAGGTTATTGAGCTTCTTACAACGGATGTATTTGCAGGCGTTGAGGCTTACGAGCACTTTTTTGATACAGGAATTAAGTGGTTTGAGGAGGAGCAGAAGCTTTTTGTCAAAAATAAAGAGCTTATAGAGGCTGCTCTCAAAAGGGCGGAAAGTGAAAAGGTATCCGGCGATGCCACGCAGTTTTACCGTACCTCCAATGAGATTTACAGGCTTGACACGGAGCTTAAGGTGGCGATGAATAACCATAGTGAGCTTCTTAAGGCGTGTACTGATTTGGGAATTAAGACGGATGACATTATTCGTAAATCCAAGCTGTCAAGGCTTAGAAGCCGTTTTGATTTTATAAGTGTGAGAGATACCATTATCAAAAATGACCATAGGGATATGTTGGAATATCTCATTCAGCCTTTTTTATCCCTCAAGATTAACAAGAAGATGGATTTGTCCAAAATCGAGGATTTACTTAGCTATCGTCCGGAGCAAAAGGAGGCACCGGAGAAGGTGGTTAAGGAGCCAGAGGTGGACATTGTATTTGAGGACGAGCTGGCGGATGAGCGATTTAAAAATAACAGCGAAACTTTGTTTTTAATACTTCTTAGACTTCTTAAGGAGAAAAAAGAGATAACACTTACTGACTACAATGACAGAGTCAGAGAGATTTTGGGGGATAAGGTATTTACCAATGGGGATTATTATGCGTTTTTAGTCCATTTATGTGGGAAAAAGGACTACCTTTTTGCCGAGGGAGAGGCAAGTCAGGAGACATTTTTGGATGAAGTGATTAAGGAATTTGTTACGAAGGATGTGTTCGCTGAATTTGTGGGAATGAGGTTTGGTCTTGAGCTTGCAGGTGGGGATACCAAAGAATTGTGGCTCAATGAATATGCATCAGTTACGGATTTTACAATCCGTGTGGTATAGAGGAGAATTGTATGGATAACAGAAATCTTGAAAAAGCACTTGATATTGTGACAGCACTTTTGATGGGTGAAAGTGTAAGCGTGTCCGGTAGTAATGCAATGTTATACGCGGAGTACAGCCATAACGGCGAGGTGTACGATATTCTTATGCAGATTTTTGCCAAAATGGATATTCATCTGTATGAGTACAATAACTCCTTGTTTATCAGTGCGGGCAATAATAACAGAGTATTTGGTTTTACCAATGAAGAATTAAAAAGAGCCATGGGCTTAAGACTTAATAAAGAGCTTTTCATGGTTTATTTTATAATCTATAACGTGCTTACAGAATTCTATAAGGATTCTGCAAACAGTACATATCTGGAATACATAAGAATTGAAGATGTGATTCGCAGTACGGATGCGGCACTTAACGGACTTATTGACCATTCCAAGGGAATTGTTATGGAAGAAGCGGAGGAGGAATCCTTCAAGGCGCTGGCGCTTTTGTGGGACGAGCTTCCGGTGGTTAGTGTGGATGACAAAAACGGCACCAGGGCGGCCAAAAATTCCAAGTCCGGATATGCCAAAATCGCTTTTAATTTTATGGTTAGCCAGAATCTGTTCACAGAGTCCAAGGAAAGATATTTTCCAACGGACAGATTTAAGGCTATTGCAGAAAATTATTTTGAGAATAATCGTGGCAGATTATATGAAATTATGAACAGTACTGCCGGAGAGGAGTAAAAGATGGCGCAGATTAACAGAATACGTGTTAACAACGTAAAATATAATTTCGGTACGCAGTATTATGATGATTTTGTAATGCGCTTTTCCGGCAAAAACACTATTTATGACTTGGCAAACGGCGGTGGAAAAAGTGTTTTGATGCTGTTGTTACTCCAGAATATGATTCCTAATTGTACTTTGGATGACAAACAGCCTATTGAGAAATTATTCCGTTCCGGTAACGACAATACCACAATTCATTCTCTTGTGGAGTGGAAATTAGACGCCTGCAATATTCACAACGGTGCCAAATATATGACCACCGGTTTTTGTGCCAGAAAAGGCAGGGATATGGGGGATGATGGCGAAGCTGGAAGGGAAACTGCCAACATTGAATATTTTAATTACTGTATTTTTTACAGAGAGTTTGGGGAAAACGACATCAAGAATCTTCCTCTCATCAGAAATGGCGAGAGGATAACCTATAATGGTCTCAAAAATTACCTCCGTGATTTGGAGAAAAAAGATTACGGAGTTGAAGTTAAGATTTTTGACCGAAAGGGTGATTACCAGAATTTTATCAGTAATTATGGTTTGTACGAGAGCCAGTGGGAAATCATTCGAGGAATTAACAAAACAGAGGGACATGTAAGAACTTATTTTGAAAATAATTACAAAACCACAAGAAAGGTTGTGGAGGACCTTCTCATAGAGGAGATAATCGAAAAGTCATATAATAACCGAATTCGCAAGGATTCATCACAGACTGATGATGAGGAGATGGCACAGACACTTCTTGACATTAAGGACAAGCTTATAGAGCTGTCGAAGCGCAAAAGCGAGATGGGAAGATATGATGACCAGATTGCTCTTTTGGAGCAGTTTGCAGGAAAGCTTGGGGCTTTTAAGGAGATTTTTACAGGAAGAAAAGAAATTGAAAATCAGCTTGTAGAGGCACTTTTAATATGCAGAAGTAAGGCTTTTAGCACCAAAGAGCAGATTGAAAGTCTTAACAAGCTTTCAGAGACTCTCAATAGCAGATATGACGAGGAAAGCAGACTTGTAGCCCTTGGAGAGATTGAAACGGAATTAGTAGAGCTTGACAAATTAAATGCCCTTATTAACGAGACCAAAGAATCCCTGGAGTTAAAGGCCGCCGCCGCGGGGGCTGTTAAAGAGGAGCTTCTTCTTCATGAAAATGCCGCTGATTATATGGACTATCTGGAGAATAAGAAGCAGTACAACGAGACCAGAGAGCTGATTCAGAATGGTAACATGGAGGAAAGTGTTGCCCTTAGAGAACTTTCCAGACTTGCAGCTGCTAAGGCACTTTTTGTAGCCAGAAGATTGCAGGATTTAGAGAGCAAAAAAGAAGAATTACAGAACTCCTTTAAAGCAGCCACAAATGAGTGTCAGGATAACGAGAAGAAGCAAGAGGAATTTTTTGGACAGGTTAAGAGTCTTGAAGGAATAATAAGCGGTATTGAAACAGAGATTGGAGAGCTTAACGAAGAACTTGATGCTCTTATGAAGGACACTCAGATTCTGGTGGCGGACAGAGGCTGGGAAATGGTGGAAACCACCAACACAAGAATCAAAGACAGTAACGCCAATATTGCAGAATTACAGGGCTTTATAAGGGATAATGAGGCAGTGATTAATTCTTATATGAGTAACAGAGTTGTGTTGGAAAGTAGCATGGCAAAGCTTTCTGAGGAAGAAAGCTACCTTCTTCATGATTTGGAGGAGGCGAAGAAAGTATCTGTGCACCTTGATAGAATTAAATCCGTATATAATGCAGGAAGCCTTTCACAGCTTGAAGGGGTAATAGATGATTTACTTGAAAAGCTTAATAAGGAAAAAGTGGAAAATAAGAATTGCCTTATTGAATTAGAGAACTATCTTAGCAGCATCAAAAATCACAAGTTGCCGGAATATGACAATGCATACAATGGTTTGTATGAATACCTTAAGGGAAGATATAAGGATGATGTGATTTCTGGTAAAGACCTTTTGGAGGAGCTTTCAGGAGAGGAGGCTAAGGCTTTAATTGAAAAATTGCCAGAAACTCCATACATCATTTTTGTAAAAAATAATTTTGAAGAAATTATGGGTGATAAGGTTCTTAACACCATTAACACCAGAAGATGCATAATTCCTGTAGTGAAATATTCTGTGATAGATGAGCCGGAGGGAATTCAATCAGAGGATATGATTATGGTGTGCCAGAATATGAGCTTTCTCTGGGACGAGGTGGCACTTTTAGCTCAGGAACAGAAGGTTATGGAGGATATCTCCAAATACAAAGAGCTTATTCACAAAAACATTGATAAGTACCAGATGGTTTTTGAGGACAGTATTTTTATCAAGACTCTTAAGGACAAGCCGGATGCTGATGGAATAGAAAATCGTCTTGCCAAAATTAAGGATGAGAAAAATTCCGTTAGCAAACAGAAGGAAAGCGAAATTCTAAAAAGTGAAGAATTAAAAGGGAAGAATGAGAAGTTTTCAAAAGCCCTTGAAGATGAGAAAAAACATCTGTCTTCATTGGAGAATGAGAAGAAGCTGTATGAAAAAATAGCGGAGAAAAACGACAGACTTTTGAGCCGCTATGCACTTGTAAAAGATAACAAAAATCTTCTTGCCGAAACGAAGAAAAACTACAGTAAGGCATTGTCAGCTTATGAGCATGTTAAAAGCCAGAGAAGCCGTCTTGAAAGTGATTTGACAGAGCTTAACAGAAGAATAGAAGAAACCAATAAGGATTTTTCAGCAAATTTTAAACCATATTTTAGTGAAGGAGTGGAGCCTTTCGACGGACTTACTGAGGAAGAAGTTGACGGTAAGGCAGCAGCTCTTAGGAAGACCATTGTAGGTGAAGCGGGAGATGCTTCTGACAAGGAGAAACTTTTAAAAAGCTACGAGTCCGCAATGCGCAAATGCGAAGAAGCCATACGCTATCGTGGCATGACTTTGGAGGCTGTTAAGGAGCATTATGAATCAGGCAGACTTGTGACCTGCACAATGGAAGAGATGCTTGCTCTTAAAGATAAAATAACTAAAGCCAGGGAAGAGATTAAGCAGATTGAAAATGCTCTTGATGCCCAGAGTGCGCAGCTAAATCGCATGGAGGGTGGAATTGAGCATGCCCGTCGCAAATACGAAGACAAATACGGTGAATTTGTTCGTGAAGAAATCAGCAATCCTAACGGTTATATTGTTAGCCACAGACAAGAGATGTCTCAGATTAAGGAACAGCTTTTGGGCAATGAAAAATACATTAAGAAGCTGGAAAATGACAACAAAGATATTTTATTCATGGAAAAGGATTTGGAGCGAATTGTAAGAAATGCAGGACTTTCGGTTGCAGACAATGCAATGGCAGAGGATGCGGACTGGGATAAGCTTAATGCGGAAGATTATGAAAAGCTTCAGAAACAATTTGCGAAGCTCGAAAGGGAGGAGCAGAGCCTTAGAAATCGTTTTGCCGAAGATAAGCAAAAGCTCATAGATGCCCTTAATAAGTTAGAAGCCTTTGAGCTGGCAGAAGAGGTAAGGGGAAGTCTTGTGGCACCAACAGAGCTTTCTATGGTGGAGGATATGATTAAGGGAATTGCTGATACTAATGACTGCATTGCCCTTGAAAGAGACAGAATAGAAAAAAGCATCAGCGACATGGAGCGCATTAAGGACAGTTTTGAAAACCGTTGTGTCCAGATATGCAGTAACATTCGTACTGAGCTTGACAGACTTCCTAAGCTGTCAAGAATTAATCTGGATGATGAGGTTATTTCAATTATTACTCTTGCGATTCCTTATATCAAGGAAGATATGTACAAGGTGCGAATGGGCGTGTACATTAACGAAACAGTTGCAGGAGCAGAGACCTTTAATAATCAGAGCGATAAGCTTAAATATCTTAAGAGCAGACTTTCATGGAAAAAGATGTTTTCCGTTATTGTCACAGATATGAACAGCATCAAGCTGTGCTTATACAAGAGAGAGCATATCAAAGACCAGAGCCGTTACCTCAAGTACGAAGAAGCAGTTGGTAGTACGGGTCAGTCCCAGGGTATTTATATCCAGTTTTTGATTGCAATTATCCATTACATATCAAGCCTTAACGCAGTGGGTAAGGATACTTCGGTAATTGGAAAAACTATTTTTATCGATAATCCATTTGGTGCGGCTAAGGATGTGTATATATGGGAGCCTATTTTTAAACTCCTTAAGACTAATCACGTTCAGCTTGTGGTTCCTGCAAGAGGAGCAACACCGGCAATTACCAAGATGTTTGATGTGAATTACGTGTTAGGACAAAAGATGGTTGCCAAAAGACAGCAGACAGTTGTGGTTGACTATAGAAGTCAGGTACAGACCGATGAGATGGATTATGGTGCTATGGAATACGAGCAGACAATGTTAGACATAATATAATCTCTTTTGACATTGATATATTGCTGTGATAAAATTATTTGTTAGTAAATGAAAGTAGAGGTGGACAGTTTGGACAAGGTCGGGTTTGGAATCAAACTGGAGCAAATAGGCAGACTTCGTGACAAAGAACAGTACGAGGATGCTGCCAAGGTTGCAGATACAATTGAATGGCGTAAGGTTAAGAAATGGTCGGAGCTTTCTATTGCACAGGAGGTATATGAGAAGGCGGGACGATATAAGGATGCCAGAAATATCTGCGTATATGCATATAATCGTAATCTGGGCGGCAAGCGTCTTTTGTACAAATTAACGGAGCTGTCCATTATAATTAATGATTTAGATGAGGCAGAGGAGCTGTATAATGAGCTGGTGGAAGAGGCACCAAGGGATGCGGCAAGATTTATTTTGCAGTATCGTCTGTATCTGGCGAAGGGCGCCCCTGTGGAAAAACTTATAGATATTCTTGAAGAATACAAGAGCAACGAGTTAGAGGAACAGTATGAGTATGAGCTTGCAATGCTCTATGCAAGAGCCGGTAGAATCGAGGAATGTGTTCGTGAATGTGATGATTTGATTCTCTGGTTTAATGAAGGCGAGTATGTTGAAAAAGCGTTGGAACTTAAGAAGCGCTTTGCACCTCTCTCCAAATCCCAGCAGGCAAAGTATGAGTATTTTCAGGAAGCAAGAAGAGCCGGTATCAATCCTCATGTAACAGAGGAACCGGAAGAGAGATATGAATCTGTAAGAAATGAGGTCGTTACTGAAGAGCTTACAGTGGGAACCACAGAGCTTAAGAAAGAAGAAGAGATTGTTGTTCCTGAGAAGAATTACACTATATACGATACTCAGAATATTCAGGAAGAGCTGGCAAAAAGCATGTCCATAATTATGTCAAGCATGGCAAAGAGTGATAAGGATGAAAGTGCCGAGCCTTTTATAGTAACTCCTAAAGAGGATGAGACCGTGGTTATTGAGTCTCTTGATGCTCCAGTGGATAAGCCAGAGCCGGAAGAGGATTATTCTAAGTTTGTGTCAGATGTAGATGAGGTTTCTGAGCCGACCAAGGAAATCAGAATTAATACACATCACTGGAATAATTCGGCTGATATAAAAGCTGCCATGGATGCCAAAGAATCTATCGCAGCGATGACAGCGGAGGCCATTGCTACAACTGAGGCGAATAAGACTGTAGCGGTTGCAGCCGCAGCGGAGGAAGCGGCAGCTCACGCCCAGGAAGTAATAGAGGGACAGATTGGACTTTTGGACTGGCTTAGTAGCGCACCAGTGGTATCTGAGGCAGCAGCCTCTAAGGAACCGGAGTCGATTGCTGAACCAGAGCCAGTGGTAGAACCAGAGCCAGTGGTAGAACCGGAGCCAGAGGTAGAACCGGAACCAGTTGCAGAGCCGGAACCAGTTGCAGAGCCGGAATCAGTTGCAGAGCCGGAATCAGTTGCAGAACCGGAGCCAGTTCCCATGGATACAACTGAGATGGCAATTAATATGTTGACTGAGGAATTAATGAAAGAGATTCAGGAAGAGATGTCTACCAAAGAAACAGAGACTGTAGAGGAAGTTCCTGAAGAAGAATTCATTACTGACGAAGAACCGGAGGTAATTACGGAGCCTGAAGTAGAGGCTGTAGAAGAAACCGAAGAGGTAAAAGAGACTGAGCCGGAGCCACAAGTTGAAGAAGTATCCGAGCCGGAACCACAGATAGAGGAAGAGACAGACATCCCTGCTATGACACCGGAGGAGCGCAAATATGTGCGTAAGTATCTGGGTATGGAGGGTATGGAAGAGTCAATCAGTACTTTGATTCAGTGCAAAAAAGCTGAAGTCAGTGACAGCACTTCCGCATACGGCAATATTGTAATTACCGGCAAAGCTGATGCTGATAAGACCGGATTTGCCATTAATCTTTTTAAGGCTATACATGCTAATGATGATATAAGACAGTTAAAGGTAGCTAAGACCACAGCAGGGATTTTGAACAAAAAAGGAATTGCTGTATCCGCGGATAAGATAAAAGGCACTACGATGATTATTGAAAATGCGGGAGCGTTAATGCCGGAAACCGTCAAAGAACTTATAGAGTTTATGACAGGTGAGACCGACTCCATGCTTGTGATTCTTACAGGCGAGGATTATTCCATTAAAAAGCTTTTTATGGATGCGCCGGATTTTGCCGCATTATTTACACATTCAATTGAGCTTAAGAAAATGTCGGTCAATGACCTTGTAGTAATTGCAAAAGAATATGCAAAAGAAAAAGGATATACTATTGACGAAAAAGCGCTGTTGAAAGTATACTTATTAATCGATGATATTCAAAATAATCAGTCAGGTAATGATATTGAAAATGTCAAAGCCTTGGTGGATGAAGCCATCGCAAAGTGTGGCAACAAAGGAAGCGGTCTTTTTGGACGTAAGTCCGGCGGACTAATTTCACTTAAAGGAAAACATTTTGGTTAAAAAACCTGTTATTAAGAAAGGAAATATTAAAAATGAGTACAAATATTGACCAGATGTCAGTAAATGCAATCAGAATTCTTGCTGCAGACGCAGTGCAAAAGGCTAATTCAGGCCATCCGGGACTTCCTCTTGGATGTGCGGCTATCGGATATGAACTTTGGGGCAACCAGATGAATCATAATCCTGCTAATCCAAAGTGGGCTAACAGAGACCGTTTTATATTATCAGGCGGTCATGGTTCAACCTTGTTATATTCTCTTTTGCATCTGTTTGGATATGGACTTACCAAGGAGGATTTGATGAATTTCAGACAGCTGGATTCATTAACTCCGGGACATCCTGAGTATGGTCATACAGTTGGTGTTGAAGCTACCACCGGACCACTTGGAGCAGGTATGGGTATGGCTGTTGGTATGGCAATGGCAGAGGCGCATCTTGCAGAGGTATTTAACAAAGACAACTATCCGGTAGTGGACCATTACACATATGTTCTTGGTGGAGACGGATGTATGATGGAGGGTATTTCCTCTGAAGCTATGTCCCTTGCAGGAACACTTGGGCTTAATAAGCTTATTGTTATTTACGATTCTAATAAAATCTCTATTGAAGGTGATACAGATATCGCCTTTACAGAGAATGTGCAGAAGAGATTTGAGTCCTTTGGTTTCCAGACAATTACTGTAGAAGATGGTAATGATATTGCAGCAATTGGTGCGGCAATTAAGGAAGCTAAAGCAGATACTACAAGACCTTCTCTTATTACAGTAAGAACCAAAATCGGTTTTGGCTGTCCTAATAAGGAAGGCAAGGCAAGTGCTCATGGCGAACCTCTTGGAGTAGACAATGTTGGTGCTTTAAGAGCTAACCTTGGATGGCCTGTTGCAGAAGCCTTTGAGGTTCCACAGGAGGTATATGATAATTACAAGACACTTGCAGCAAAGGGTGCGGTAGCAGAGGATGAGTGGAATACACTTTTTGCAGATTACTGTGCAAAATATCCAGAAATGAAAGAATTATGGGATACTTACCATGATGAGCTTTTGTGTGACAAGGTTCTTGATACAGAAGATTTCTGGGCGCATGGAGACGCTGCGGATGCTACAAGAAATGTTTCCGGTAAGGTATTAAATAAAGCCAAAGAATTACTTCCTAACCTTATTGGTGGAGCTGCTGATTTGGCTCCTTCAACTAAGACATATATGAATAATCAGGGAGATTTCTCTAAGGATAACTACAAGGGATGTAATCTTCACTTTGGTGTTAGAGAGCTTGCAATGGCAGCAATCGGTAATGGTCTGATGCTCCATGGCGGATTAAAGGCTTTCGTATCCACATTTTTCGTGTTTAGTGATTATACTAAGCCAATGGCAAGACTTTCATCACTTATGAAATTGCCACTTACTTATGTATTTACTCATGACAGCATCGGTGTTGGTGAAGATGGACCTACTCATGAGCCAATTGAGCAGCTGGCTATGTTCAGAGCAATGCCTAATTTCTCAGTGTTCCGTCCATGTGATGCAACAGAGACAGCGGCAGCTTGGTACTATGCCCTTACTTCTAAGGAGACACCTACTGCTCTTGTACTTTCAAGACAGAACCTTCCACAGATGGCCGGCTCATCCAAGCATGCACTTAAGGGTGGATATGTGATTTCTGATTCTAAGAAGGACACACCTGATGCAATCCTTATGGCTTCTGGTTCAGAGGTTTCTCTGTGCGTGGAGGCACAGGAAGCACTTCTTAAAGATGGTGTAGATGTAAGAGTTGTAAGTATTCCATGTATGGATGTGTTCGAACAGCAGAGCGCAGAATATAAGGAAAGCGTACTTCCAAAGTCAGTTCGTAAGCGTGTTGCAGTGGAAGCACTTTCAGATTTTGGATGGGGCAAGTATGTTGGACTTGACGGCGCATATGTGACAATGAAAGGATTTGGAGCAAGCGCACCTGCCAATACATTATTTGAAAAATTTGGATTTACAGTGGACAATGTTGTAAAGACCGTTAAAGAGTTAGCTTAAGAAAAACTTAAAGATTTTATGGTGGCGTAAATTAGAATCCCTCTTCTATAATTAGTGTATAACTAATGTGGATGAGGGATTTTTTGTGCAAAAATTTCCCGTTCGCGCAAAAAAACACCCCGTTCGCGCAAAAGCTATTTACTTTTTAGCTAAAAAGACTATTCTGTAATTGTCCGGACAATACACTAGTATATACGGAAAGGATGAATAGTGTTTAGTGCTATATATGACTTTATTTTGTCATTACTACGCTAGGTATCGTATTGATAAATGAAGATGATAAAGTTCTTCCGTATTTTATCTAATGGTGTTATAATGTGTATATACATTGTGATGATAAAATATGGAGGAACTATAATGTCATTATTATTCTATTTATTAACGGATATCATTCATTTTGTGAAAATGGTTCTTATAGAAGATATGTTCTTTAGGTTCCCTAAGCGTAACAGTAAGTGCAATATAATCATATATATTTCAATTTCAATTGGAATAATAGCAAATTCCATTGGTACGTATATAATCGACAATACAGCAATACAATTGGCAATGTATTTGCTTACAATGATAACATTATGTTTAATTCTATATAGAGATAAAATATATAGATTGGTATTATCTGCTATATGGATTATGTTTGTGTCGTCACTTTTTGATGTTATGTCTACAGTATTAGTGTCTACAATTATAGATGCATTAAATTGTAATGTGACATACCTTGAAAAGCTTTTCGCATCAATGTTTTCTTTGGTGATAATTATAGCTACAGGTGCTATTTTTAAGAAAAAAAGCAAAATTGGAATTAAAGATATTAGAATCGGCAATTTGGTCATTTTTTCTTGTCTTGCAATTGCGGAAGCTTTTGTTGTAACATTAATGGCTTCAGTATTTGAAGAACAAGGAACGGATAATTTATTGTTTCTTGGAGCTTTATGTTTCGTTGTTCTGGGGACATTTCTAATGTTAGCATTTCTAATTGTTTTATTTGTTCAACGTAATGAGTCTAAGGAACAAGAAGCTGTTATCAAGAGATATCTAAATGAGCAGAAAAACTATTATAAATATTTGGAGTTGAGAGAGAGGGAAACGAAAAAGTTCAGACATGATTTAAGAAATCATATGGACACTATGTGCCATTTGGTGAAGAATCAGGATTATGATGAATTTATAAAGTATTTTGATACAGTTAATACTAAGATTGAGAATTTTGGAAATGGTATGACTGTATATAATGGTATAGCTGATGCTATTATCAATCAATATTATTCTGCAGCACAGTCAATGGGAATCAATATGAAGGTTGGTGGTAGATTTCCGGTTGAGTGCAATGTTGATGCATATGATATATGTACGATTTTTTCTAATATTTTAAGTAATGCCATAGAAGCGGCGACAGATACAGAAGAGAAATTGGTAATATTAGAGTGCAGGCATACTAACGATAATGAGTTGTTTATCTCGATTAGTAATTCTTTTATTAATGTGGGTCAGTTTAAAAATGGCATAATTAAAAGTCATAAGCGGGATTCAGATTATCATGGCTATGGAATGGAAAATGTCAAGGATAGCGTTAATAAATATGATGGATTTATGAATATTACTATTAAAGAGAATGTATTTGAACTTAAAATAACTTTGTATTATTAGGAGGGAGACATGAGAATCGCAATTGTTGATGATGAGAAGAAATGGCTAGAAAAAGCCAAGGATATTATATTGAGATGGAAATGTTTGGATGCAACCAAGGTTCAGGTTATTGACGAATACTGTAGTGGGGATGAATATATTAAGAGTGGAATTAAATATGATTTAACCTTTGTAGATGTTGAGATGGAATCTATGAATGGTTTTGAGACCATTACTAAGGCAAAAGAGTATAACAATGAAGGGATTTTTGTCATTTTAACAACCCACAACAGCTTAAGCTCAAGAGGATATTTAGTTAATGCATTCAGATATATTGATAAAATGAAGATGGATCGGGAAATGGTTGAAGCACTTGATTCTGCATTTGCCATATATAAAAACAATATTAAAATTTCCGTAAATATTGTTGGGGAAGGTGTGCATCAAATATTTACCAAGGATATTTTGTATATTGAGACGGAAAGCAGAAATGTGGTTATTCACAAGGAAGCAACGGACATTAGGTGTAGTAATACTATTAAGGAGATTGAGGAGCAGTTAATAAATACAAGTTTTTATAAATGTCACAAAGCGATTATTGTTAATCTGTCTATGGTTAAAAAAGTAGATAATTGCAATATCACTTTGAAGAATGGCGTTGTTATTTACGCAGCTAAACGTAAAGAAAAAGAAGTGAAGCAATTGTATTTAGATAGAAAATACGAATTTGCGAATGCTTAAAGACTGAGTTAATCAGTTTTTTTTTACAATCTAACTTCACAGATAGTGAAATTTTATCCCGTTCGCGCAAAAAAACACCCCGTTCGCGCAAAAGCTATTGTAAAAAATCTTCGTTGGTGTATGATGAGTGTATAAGCTGATTCAACTTATAAAAGGGACCCTGATATATGTTGCGCAACACCAGAGTCCCAAACAAAACAGCACTTCTAGAAAAAGTACTATAGCTAAGTCTACTACTTTTCTAGTAAGTGTAAATACTTACAGGAAAGGAGGGAAAATATTATTATGAAAAAATCAAGAATAATTTTATTGGTAACGATGTTGTTACTTGTTGCAAGCACATGTGGTACCGTGTTGGGTGCAACCTATAATGGAAGTGAGTATAAATATAATCAAACTTATGAAAAAACATTTTCCGGTACTAGAACAAGTTTTGTAGCTAAAGGAACAAGTGCATCACCTGCAACGGCTATTGCGTATACTAAAATAACTAATAATTATAATAGCTCATGTTATATGGATGCATATGTATATGAGTATTCTTATGCATCTGGTTATCAAAATCACCTTTATAAAGTGGGTACATATGGAAGTGGAGTTACGATTGAATCAGGAGATTTATCTAGACGATATAATAATACATCGTATTACTACGTACATGAAGCTAATTGTTACCAAAGTCCATATCAGATGGTGACTGTAGATTCTTATAAATATACAGCAAACCATGCACAATAAATAATGCTTACCACCTCTTATTATATTTTATAAGAGGTGGTAATTGTGAAGGGAGGAAAAAAGATGTTTCATTATGTATTGAAGGATTTTCAAAGTATGATAAAAACGGAGAAATTTCTTGTGATTCTTTTAGTATGTATACAACTTATGTCTACTATTGTCATTTATTTTTCCTATGGTGTGACTAATCACTATAATACACAGATTGGTGTAACAGAAGGAACGGATTTATCGTATACCATACAGCCAATAAATGCTTCGGAGGAATATTTAAGTTTAGATGATATACATACATTTCATGAGGCGATAATAACTCTTTTTGAATATAAGATAGAAGCCGTTATTCCTATGTGTTCATATGAGTGTAAAATAGAAAATACTGAGAAGACAGCTTTTGTTTTGTCAACCATAAAATATGTAGATGGAAAATATACTGCAGGTTCAACTCATTTTTATGATGTAGTGCTACCTGAAAGAGGAAGCGATGCATATGTTTATAACGACAATGAATATATTATTGAACAATTTGATTCGGATAATCCAGTGGCACTTGTTGGTGGCAACTTGATTACAGATGAAAATAGTATAATAATTAATGAAACTGAGTTTGAAATTGTTGGTGTATTTAATAAAAATTTCCTTACGTTTCATATATATATACCATATTCACAACTTCCAGAGGATGGGGAGTATCAGTTTGTTAGTTTTACATTATCCAAGCCACTTCTTGAAACAGAATACGAAGAGCTTGTATCTGTTGTAGAGCAGTGTTTTGGAGGGAAAGCGGAAGTTTGCGAAGAATTTAATGGAATCCGAAACGAAAACCAGTACAGAGTATACAGAGGTATTATATTCATTCTTGCTATATTTGTAGTAATGAGTGGGTTGAATTATTGTGTTATATATACTCATCTATTAGATAAAAGACGCAGAATGCTAGCAGCATCCAGAATATGTGGTTGTACGAGATTTAAAGCTCTAATTATATATATGGTTGAACTTATGTCTATATCGATAGTTACATTAATTGTCGGGTTGTTAATTTTTATATATGCAATTATGCCGAATGTTAAAGCTACTTTTGAATATATGGAATATTATTTCAATTCGGAAGTTTATGTGAAAATAGCACTTACTTATATTGGAGTGTTGACAATATCTTACTTGGCTATTGTTTTAAGATATGTTAAAAAAACTCCGGTCAGACTCGTTAAGGAGGTGTAGGCATGCTTACGATTGGAATTAATCAATTTATTAGAAATATCAGAAGAAATTTTATTACTATATTACAATTAATACTTGTATATATAATTGCTATTTTCATGGTGTCTAGTTGTGTTGAACAGCTTACATTGTATAGAGGGGTATCGGATTATATAGATGAAACAGGTGTTATACTCTGGCGCAATAAAATGGGTGATACTATTGATCTTACGGAAGAACTTGTAAAGGTTGAGTATATCGAAAAAAGGTATGTGCTAGAGGAAATGGTGGAAGAATGGAGAGATGGTGTATACAGTTGTATTAATTATGATTTGGTTGCAGTAAGTGATGAAGTTCATCATTATCAAACTCCTATATTAAGAGGGAACGGATGTGATAGTGGAACTGTTGAAAAAGGTATAATAAGAGTTGTAGTAAGCGAAGATTTTAAACCGGATTGTGATGTAGGAGATGTTGTTTCTATTGGAGATTATACAGTAAGAATTATGGGTATATATGGCCGAAATGAATTGGTATATAAAGAGGAAGGTCATTCCGGAAGTGCTAACTATTTGGAATGGTACAACATTGAAAATCCATATGCAGCGATGTCTGAATATTATCTGATAGCATCCTATGAGGATTTATGTAGAGAAGGCATACCATATTCTCAGGGAGCAATTGTTGTTGATTATGAGGATGATATAACGGAAGATGAAAGGGAATATAATCTAACTATTTTGCAGGAAAAATATAAATACATAATTCCGGCAGATATGGTTGATGCAAAATCTGTTTATGAAACTTCTGTACAACTTCTTGAAATAAAGCTTGTTCCAATGCTGGTGATATTTCTTGTTGCACTTGTATTTGCAGTTGTTAGCATGATGGTGTCTGGATCAATTACAGTATATGCAGAACAGCGAAATTATGGAATATATTTTCTGTACGGAAATACCTGGAAAAAGACAATTCTGTTATCAATAGTTCATTGGGCGTTGGCTTCGATTGTTGCATTGATTGTATCGGTATGTGCCTGTGTTATTGTCAAAAATCTTGGAATTGCAGAAGATTATGCGTTGGATTTTAGTCAATATCATATATATGTCCTGCTGCTGATTACAGTTTTTCTTATGTTGATGGCGATAATTCTGCCATATGGAATTCTTAAGAAAATGCAACCAATCAATATCATACGTAACAATATGTAATGGAGGATTTACAATGATTAAATTAGAAAATATCTACAAAACCTACAACCTTGGCAAATCCAATGCCTTCACCGCCTTAAAAGGTGTTAACCTTACAATAGATGATGGTGAAATGGTTGCCATAATCGGTAAATCCGGTGCGGGTAAATCCACCCTTATGCACATCATCGGATGCATTGATGATTTTGAAAAGGGTACATATAAGCTTGCAGACAGGGATGTCAGCAAGATAAGTGAGAATAAGCGTGCCAATATCCGTAACAGCGAAATCGGAATCGTATTGCAGGATTTTGCCCTTATTGAGGAGTATTCCGCAATAGAGAATGTAATGATTCCTCTGTACTTTTCTAAGAATAAGGCAAAGAAGAAAGAACGTGCTAAAGAGGCACTTCGTAAGATGGGAATTGAGGAGCTTGCGGACAAGCGTGTTAATAAGCTTTCCGGCGGACAGAAGCAACGTGTGGCAATAGCAAGAGCTATTGTTAATAATCCAAAGCTTCTTCTTGCGGATGAGCCAACAGGAGCACTGGATGTAAATACTTCAGCAGAGATAATTAAGGAATTTAAGAGACTTAATGAAGAGGGAATGACCATTGTAATTATCACTCATGATATGGACGTAGCAAAAGGCTGCGCGAGGGTTGTGGAGATAAGTGATGGGGAAATAGTGTAAAAAGTAAAAAATGACCGTTCGCGCAAAAGCTATTGTAAAAATTCTTCATTAATGTAAGATGAGAATATGAGTTGATTCAGCTTATAAAAGGGACCCTGATATATGTTGCGCAACACCAGAGTCCCAAACCAAAATGCACTTCTAGAAAAAGTACTAGGTATGAGTGTACCACTTTTTCTAGTAAGTGTAAATACTTACAGGAAAAGGAGGAAAGACCAATATCTAAGACTTTATGAAATTGAACTTATAGTAAATTGGTTGTCAAAAGAGGGTGCAATTGTGTTATCCTGGTTATTTACCACGATATATATTTGGCTCTATAGAAATAATTATTATGACTTCGCAATAAGCGTTGGAATGGGAATAATGTTGACTGCATTTCTCCAACTGTGTGAAATGATTAACAGATTGGTGAAGTCAAGTACCAAAAATCGACCAAATATGCAATAAATGTGTCGTTTTGTGCATGAAGTATTGTATGAATTACTATTAAGTTCTAAACTTGAAACAGGAGTTGGTGAGAACTCGAAAATAACTAAAAGAAAGGATTGAATAAGGTATAAGAAAATCTAATTTATTTAAGGGCATTGTCTGCGGACTTATGCTCACAGCGGTAGTGGGAACTAGTATAGTTGCAGTATCAGCGGCTCAGTCAGGAACAACTGCACAAATTAAGGTTAGTAATGGAGACTTCGTATTAGATATGGAAGATTATTACGATACCTATGATGGTACATATGGAAGTTTCTATGTGGTTGGTTCCATAGATGAAACGTCAATTAAAGTGGTAAATGACACATATGCTACTCATAAATACTACATTGAAGCAATGGCATATAATCATAATGCGCAAAGATACGATTTTGTTGATTATGACGTTGTAACATTAGGCGTTTACGGTAACAGTTTCAAGAGATTTTGATTCTGCTTTGTATCGATATGATCATACAGGAAAGAGTTATTATTCTACTGAATCAACAAGCGTGGTCATAGATAATTATCAGTGTAGTATATATCAGTATAATTAACATCTGTTAACAAAACGATATGCACCTTGGGGAGTGTTTTCCTCAAGGTGCTTTGGAGGTTTTAAAATGGGACTTGTTTTGAAAAATATTATGCGTTCAATTAAAGGATATAAGAGAATATATATTACTTTAATTATTTCTCAGATAATTTCTGTAATGATGCTGTTCTTTTCATATGGTGTATTTGGTAGTTTCAATCTGTCTCAATATGAATACGAAATTGAGCAAAAGTCAATGATTGTTACTTTTAATGAGTATTTATGTGCTGATGATATCGAACCGGTATTAATGAAAGTGCTAGCGCAGACGGAAGCAAGACTGGATTACTTTTTTGTGTTTGGAGTTAGGGATGAAGCAAGTGGTGTCAGAATGTCAATATATAATGAATATAAGGACGGGACATTTGCTGATTCTGAAACTATGGCTGATAATACTCCTTTGTTGAAGGGCAGGTATCCAACTGAGTATGAATTAAATAACGGAATTCATGTGGTTACAGCCACCCCTCAATATCCGGTTGGGTCCACTATTGAAGTTCTGGGAGAACAATATGAAGTGATAGGAAATGTTCAAGACAATGGTGCAGATGTTGTACATATTACTCTTGCGTCTGCGCCGAAAACCTACCAATTCCAGCTGGTTGCATTAAGTTTTGATAAACTACCAACTCAAGAAGATTATGAGGTTTTTAAAAGTGAATTTGAAGCTGCATTTGGAGACAATGCAAGAGTTTATGAGTTTGAAGTAATGGACGTTGAACAGGTAATTGCTATGAAGTCCATAGTTACAATTTCTGTTGTAATAGGAATTGTTGCGGCGTTTGATACAGCCCTGCTGTATGGCTACTTAATGGGAAAAAGAAAAAGACAAATGGCTATTTTGGGAATAACAGGAGCTAAAAGATTACATAGAATACTAATTAACGAAAGCGAAATAATGTTAATTACAATTATAACATCGGGAATTGGATTATTATTGTTTAAATATATATTTGAAAGATTAATTCAAATAATATATGAAAATACAATTGAAATATACCATCCAAAGATATATCTTATTATGCTGGGTATATATATTGGTGGAATGATGTTAATAACATTAATATTAACTATATCAACATCTGGAAATAAGTTTTTACAGATTAAAAAAGGCAGCAAGTAAGGAGGGGATGGAATGTTAAATGTATTAATAGGAAACTATGTTAAGAATATATGGTATAACCTGATAACCATAGTAATAATTATTGCCACAACAGTTATTAGTATTATTTATATATCCAATATATTGTCACAGACCAAATTATACAGACTTATCTCGCCGTATCTTAACGCGAACAGTTTAATAGTTAATGTTTGGGATTTTGATGACAGTGTTCTTACTAAAGTTGAAGATAGTATTAAGACAAAAGAGATATTTTGCTACAGTAAGCAGGCTCCTAATCTTAAAACTTTTGCAGTTTATGATGAAGAAGTAATGAGTGTTTTGAAGCCTAGATTGTCCAGAGGACGTTATATACAATCAGGTACAAAAGATGAAATAGAGGTGTTGGCTTCTGATTCTGGCTTTGAGGTAGGAGATGTTGTAACTGTATATATGGATGAAAAAGGTTCTGAAGAAGACATACCGGTTGATTTTAAAGTGGTTGGTATAATTTCGGATGGACAAAAGCTATTTGTATCCAGTAATCACCTAAGTTATGACATGGGATATGAGGATATGTTTCTTACTTACAGCTATGAACAGCTTAAGGAAAGTGTGTTTATTACTACGCAAGAACAGTTGGATAAGATAGATGCAACACTTAGGTATCTTAATTTTTGTAGTATTTATAAGATGGAAGATGATATTACAGAGGAAGAATTATATGAAAATCAGTTAAGAATATCAGATTATGAAACTACAATTTTTAGTATTCCTTCATCTGCTACACGTCCTTCTTCTGAGAGTTTGACAGAACGGATGGAAACAGATATGAGAAATATTCTTCTTAAATACATTCCGTTAACAGTTAGTGTTCTTATTTTATTAGTGGTATGTGTTGTTGGAATTGTTTCAATAAAAACTGCAAAAAGTATGCGTTACTATGCAATTATGCATATGTGTGGTATGAATCAGAGGAAAACAATAGGTTTATCCGGAATAGAAATGTTAATTAACTGCATATTTGCTGTAGTGCTTGCCATATCCCTTATCGTTATTCAAAATCACTACAGCATTATCGGAACAATTAATTGTGAACTGGGTTCCATTCAAATATTAGTAATGATTGGAATAAGTCTTGTTATAACAGCAACTACTATGCTTGTTACCAGTGCAACAATGAAGGAAAGTACAACAATGGGAATCCTTAGAAATACCGCATATTGATTGGAGGAAACCACATGCGAAAAACTAACATAATTATTATTTTATTAGTCACAGTAATTTTATCGGGATGTTATTCAGAAGGCACAACCATTGATTATAGTCAGCCAGAGGAGGAAACTACTACTTTGACACCTGTCAATGAGGAACAGTGCTATAGTAGCTTCACTCAGATAAATATAACTGAGTTAGAGGGCTTTTCAGATGTTACAGAGGCCGATATTTTTCTTCCTATTCCCAATGATGCCATATGGGATGCTGAATCAAAGATATGTATAATGCCTGATAATCTTGTGAATAAAAACGGAGAGAGCTTTATTATGACTATTTCTCTGGAACAGCTTCCGGAAGGTGCGAACTTTGAAACCCAAGCCCAAGCTGCACAGGAGGAAGTGGAAAGAGTAAAAAGTTCTGATAGAAAAAGGTATAGTGGTAGCAATTATATAACGGATGAAAATGTCGTTATAAAATATATAAAAACAGTTGATTTGGAGAAAGCATCTGAAGAAAACCAATCAACAGAACCAATGAAAAAGATTACCAGATTAAGCGTAGTTGCATATGATTTTCTTGAGCCAACATATTACTTAGAAATGGAACTGGAAATAATAAAACTACAGGGAACTGTAGATGACACCACGGATAGCTATATTAGTGCAATTGGAGTAGCTCTGGAAAAATTTAAATACCACTATCAGGAAGATTGAGGAGTGATGATTTATGATTAAATTAGAAAACATTTACAAAACCTACAACTTAGGCAAATCCAATGCCTTTACCGCCTTAAAGGGCGTTAACCTTACCATAGATGAAGGAGAAATGGTTGCCATAATCGGCAAATCCGGTGCCGGCAAATCCACACTTATGCACATCATTGGTTGTATTGATGATTTTGAAAAGGGTACATACAAGCTTGCAGATAGAGATGTAAGCAAAATCAGCGAGAACAAGCGTGCCACAATAAGAAATAGCGAAATCGGAATTGTGCTTCAGGATTTTGCTCTGGTTGAAGAATATTCAGCCGTTGAAAATGTAATGATTCCACTCTATTTCTCCAAGAACAAGGGCAAGAAAAAGGAACGTGCCAAAGAAGCCCTCAGAAAGATGGGAATAGAAGAACTGGCGGACAAGCGCGTCAATAAGCTTTCCGGTGGTCAGAAGCAGCGTGTGGCAATAGCAAGAGCCATAGTTAATAATCCAAAGCTTCTTCTTGCGGACGAGCCAACAGGAGCGCTTGATGTAAATACTTCAGCAGAGATAATGAAGGAATTTAAGCGACTTAATGAAGAGGGGATGACAATAGTAATTATCACTCATGATATGGACGTAGCAAAAGGCTGCGCGAGGGTTGTGGAGATAAGTGATGGGGAGATAGTGTAAATAAAGGAGCGAAAAAATATATGACAACAAATAATACAAGTAATGAGAATAACGCCGATTCAAAAGCAAAGAATTTTTATAAAATATTAAAAATCGAAAACATAGTCGCGGTATTAAGCGGCTTTATGACAGTATATGCTATAATAAACACAGTATATGTATTTAACTATAGAGTGAAATGCGAAGAGTTTTACCGCATTCCCATGAAATATTTCACCACAGATATTGATCGAATGCTTATAGGTATATTTGCGCTAATTTTAATATTAATAGTTAGCGTAATGCCTTTGATTTTAAGAAAAGTTCTAACAGAAAAACAATTAGGTGTCATAAACAATATAGGATACTTAACGATTTGGGCAGTGATTTTTGGAATGATAACGGGGATAATTAATGTGTATAATTTGTGTGAGGTTATGGAGCATTTATATGAAACAAACAAAGTTACTAACGATATTAGCATGTGGATGATAGAGTATCCTGAAAGTGCTATTGCTATAATGATAGCCTTAAGCATGTTTTTATTATTGGGAATTTTTATTTTTGATAAAGTAATAGTGCTTAAGAAAAAAGTAATTAAAGTGGCTTTTATTACTATTTTTTGCATATCATATCTAGCAAGTACTTTGTTAATGATTTTTGGAACTATATTTAGATGGACAGTTTCATTGGAGGAAAAAACAAACTATGAAATGGTTGAAATAGACGATGCGGAATATATAGTTATATCATAATATAAGGACAAAGTGCTAATTGTTCCTTTTGATATAAATGAAAAAAATCAGTATGTTTTAAAAACTAGTTATTATATGTTTAAGGAAATTACAGAAGGGTACTACAAATATATTGATATGAATACTGGTCCACAAATAGAATTTGAATAAGTGATTATTAACAATAGAAAAGGATAAATGGCGCAGGAGAAATAAATAATGAAATTAAATATATTTAAAATAGAAAACACATTGTCAGAGGATTTGTGCAAGAAGCTAATTGATTCTGGATACTCAATTGAGGCAGATTTACATGAGGGAAATTATCAAATGACTTTCTATATACAACGAAAGTCTGCAATAAGTAAAGGTTGGCTTGATTTTTATAAGGAGATTTTAATGCAAGAGTCATACGATTATTATTCTAATAATTTGGGGAGTGAGTCTGCATCTGGAGTTTATTTGATAAGAAATAAATTTTATACCTACGCAATTGTAAATGGATATGCACATTTTATCGTGCGTAAATATTGTGACAAGGATTTTGGATTAAATCTTGCGGAAAGAATTATTAACACGGAAGGGTTAAAAATGAAACACTCACAAACCTTTACGTCGGCTAGAAAGAAGGATATTACAGCATATTCTCAAAAAAAGAAAGTCGGCGATACATTTGAGTATGGAGAAGCATTTAGTTATTTGAAATGCAAATCCGTTGATAAAGATATGTGGGGAGATACGGTTGATTTTGGGGAATCTGCAAGATTTACTTTTAGTAAAGAATGGGGAATATCTGCTAAAAATATATTTTTATTTATCGACCAAATTCATACACAATTGTTAAAGGATGCGCTTGTAAAATTACCACGTTATCAAAAAGTAGTAGATAAAGAAATTAAAAGGTATTTAAATATAGAATTAAATAAAAGATTTCTTGACATTATTAATGATGTTGAAATTGAAGAATATTGGCTGTCTGGTGTTAGTTTTAATTTTTCAAATGATTTTAGATATGTAATTAAAAAAAGAGGACAAGAACTTAGTGAAAAAATTAATCATTTAGATATTGAAACTATAAAGAAAATTTTGTTGGATAACCAACATATTGTTAAGGATGATTATGCAGCGGTAAAAGTGTATTATTATGATGAAAATGACAAATGTGTAGGTTCAAGTAAATTATTAGATTTGTTACAAATAACCTGCGAATATGATGGACAATATTATGTATATCTTAACAATATGTGGGTTCAGTTTAGTGAATCTTATGTGCGATATATAGAGGAACAGGTTGATGGTATTCCATTTGTAATAAAAGATTCGATGGAATTGACTGAAAGCAAATTAATAGAAAATCTTGTGAGTGCTGGAGAGTATGAGCAATTACATAAAAATAATGTGTATATTGGTAAGTATTGTATCGAAAAAGCAGACTTAATGGATTCTGAAAATGTAGTTATGATTAAAGATCAGCGTCAGCAAGCAGATTTGATTTATCTAGTGAAGCAAGCTACTACTTCACTAAGATTGACAAAAGCCGGAGAATTGGGTACAAACATCTTTAAAGGAAAAAATGTGTGTCTTTGGATGTTGACAAATAGAAAAAGTTTGAAAAAATTATCTGATTTTCGGTCGTTTCATTTATTGGACGCATTGAATGATTTCAAGAAAGAAGTAATAAGTAAGAATCTTAATCCTGTTATTTGGATAAGTTTAAAAAAATAGCTTTATAAAAAAATCCGCTACTGGTATATGTGTTGATTTTACAGTAGCGGAGTGCTTTTTTGTGGGTATAAAAATAAAATAACTATTTGATGTATTATATCTTGAGGTTTTTCTTATTCTTCAGCACATAAATATTAATTATCTCTTGTATTATTGGCAAATCCTCCGGTGCAACTAGACTAAGACTGTCTATTATATTTTTTGAAATATTACTATGGTGAAGGCTTCCGTATAGCAAGTAGTTAGGCGATACGCCAAGTACATCGCATAGGTTAACTAATGTATCGAAGCTGGGAACAGCATTGCCATGCTCTATCGCACATAGATGATTATTGGAGATATTCAACTTTTGAGATAGAGCTTTTTGAGTTATACGTAAATCTTTTCTTCTGAGGGAAATTCGTAGTCCCATATCTTTATAATTTTCATACATAATTAGTGATTCCTTTCTCACTTGTATAGAATAGTTCTACTATATATGAAAGAACATCACTGTTGGTGAAAATTGAAAAATTTTACAACAAAATAGTAAATGGTCCGTCATTCACAAGACTTACCTTCATATCAGCCCCGAACTCTCCGTGCTCCACAATAGGAACCTGTTCCTTACACAGGCGGATAAATTCTTCGTACATTCTGTTGGCTTCTCCGGGAGCCTTTGCACCTGTGAAGCCCGGCCTGTTTCCGTGGGAGCAGTCCGCGCACAGGGTAAACTGAGAAACTACCAGAAGTGAGCCGTTAACATCCATAAGGGATTTGTTGGTTTTGCCGTTTTCATCCTCGAAGATTCTGAGCTTAACGATTTTGTCCACATATTTCTGAAGCATGTCGTCAGTATCCTCCGTCTCAACTCCAAGAAATATCAAAAGTCCTTTATCAATGGCACCAATTACCTGCTCCTCAACTGTTACGCTGGCGTTGGTAACTCTTTGTATTACAATTCTCATAAGTAAATCCTCCTTGTTACATATAATATCACAGTTTGACATATTTTAAAAGAAGTGTTATAGTGGCAAAAAACAGTTAAAAGAGTTGAAGAATATATGAGTAAAGTATATGTAGTAGGACATAGAAATCCTGATACGGATTCTATTTGTTCAGCAATTGCATACGCTAATTTGAAAAATAAAATATCAGGAACAGAAGATTACGTGCCATATAGAGCCGGCAAGCTTAACGAGGAGAGCCAGTATGTTCTGAAGAAATGCGAGGTGGCAACACCTCCACTTTTGCAGGATGTAAGTGCCCAGATTAGTGAGGTGGCAATTCGTAAAACCGAAAGTGTCAAATCCTCAATCACCATAAAAAATGCATGGGACATGATGCAGGAGGTTGGCGTTGTTACCCTTCCTGTTGTTAAGAACCGTAAGATGGAAGGTATTATTACCATTACAGATATTGCAACCTCATATATGGAGGTTCAGGACACCCATATTTTGGCGGATTCTGAGACCACCTATAAGCAGGTGGCAGAGACACTTAGTGGTAAGATTGTTTGTAGTGCGGATAAGAATGCCCCTGTAACCGGTAAGGTTATTATGTCCGTTGCTACACCGGAGGTGTTGGAAGAGAGTATTGAGACTGGAGATGTGGTAATTCTTGGAAACAGATATGAGACACAGCTGTGTGCTATCGAGATGGGGGCGGGCTGTATAATTGTCTGTGAGGATGCACAGGTTTCGGTGTCCATAACTAAAATGGCACAGGATAATGGATGTACGATTATTTGTACACCATATGATGCCTTGACAGTATCAAGATTGATTTTCCAGAGTGTACCTATTGGATATATGATGAAGAAGGAAAATCTCATTTGCTTTAAGCTTACAGATTATATAGATGATGTTCGTAAAGTTATGGCGGAAAAGCGTCACAGAGATTTCCCTGTACTTGATAGTCATAATAACTATGTGGGAATGATTTCACGAAGAAATTTACTTGGTGCCCAGAAGAAAAAAGTAATTCTTGTTGACCACAACGAGGCCAAACAGGCAGTTATGGGTGTACAGGCAGCAGAGATTCTGGAAATCGTAGACCACCACAGACTTGGCGCCATTGAGACTATGTCTCCGGTATTTTTCTATAATCAGCCTGTTGGTTGTACTGCAACAATTATATATGAAATGTATGTGGATGAAGGCGTGGAAATTGAGCCGCAGATGGCAATGCTTATGTGTGCGGCAATTATTTCAGATACTTTGATGTTCCGTTCCCCTACATGCACACCTAAGGACACTAAGGCAGCCAAAAAGCTTGCCAAAATTGCAGGCATAGATAGCGAGACCTTTGCTCACGAAATGTTCTTTGCAGGAAGCAACTTAAGTGAAAAGACCGCCAAGGAGCTTTTTACCAGAGATTACAAAAAATTCTCAATGGGAGATGTTACTTTTGGAATTGGTCAGGTATCCTGTATGGATAGTCAGGAGCTTGCGCAGGTTAAGAAGAAGATTTTTGCATATATGAAGGAGCAGTATGCATCAAGTGGAGTGGATATGCTGTTCTTTATGCTTACGGATATGTTGATGCCGGGAACGGAGCTTTTGTGCGTGGGAGATGGAGCGCAGGAACTGGTAGAAAGTGCTCTTGGCGTTACCGGAGCGGACGGAGTTGTTCTTTTGCCGGGAGTTGTATCACGTAAAAAGCAGATAGTACCAGAATTAATGATGGAAATTGCTCAGTAGGAGGATTTGATTATGGCAAAGCAGAATTGGAAGCCGGGAAATATGTTATATCCATTGCCAGTTGTAATGGTAAGCTGTAACAGACCGGGTGAAACACCTAACATTATTACTGTGGCATGGGCAGGAACGATATGTTCAGACCCGGCAATGGTATCCATATCAGTGAGAAAAGAAAGACACTCACACTCTATAATAGAAGAAACTGGTGAATTTGTAATTAATCTTGTCACCAGGGATTTGGTAAAAGCAACGGATTTTTGCGGTGTTCGTTCCGGCAGGGATATGGACAAATTTAAGGAGACTGGTCTTACACCGGAAGCGTCTACTAAGCTTTCGGCAGTGAGAATTGCAGAGAGTCCGGTTAACATTGAATGTGTGGTTAAGGAAATTAAGCCATTGGGCAGCCACGATATGTTTATCGCAGAAGTAGTTAACGTATCAATTGATGATAAATATATGGATGAAAAGGGTGCTTTTCATCTGAATGATACGGATTTGGTGGCATATTCTCACGGAGAGTATTTTAATCTTGGGGACAAGCTTGGCAAATTTGGATATTCAGTACAGAAGAAATAGGGAGACTTTATTGTGAATAACATAGTTCTTATTGGAATGCCCGGTGTTGGAAAAAGCAGCGCCGGGGTTGTTCTTGCTAAGGTGCTTGGTTACGAATTTGTGGATTCTGACCTTGTAATTCAGCGGGAGGAAAAAAGACTTTTAAAGGATATAATTGCTCAGGATGGTAACGAGGCATTTCTTGCCATAGAGAATCGGATTAATGCCGAACTTGATGTTAGCAATTCGGTTATTGCTACAGGTGGTAGTGTTATATATGGAAAGGAAGCAATGGAGCACCTTAAAAGCATCGGCAAAGTTGTGTATCTTAGAGCAAGCCTTGATACAATTAAGAATCGTTTATCCAATCTGGAGGGCAGAGGTGTTGCTATGAAAAAAAGCCAGACGCTGGATGATTTGTATATAGAAAGAACTCCGCTTTATGAGACTTACAGTGATATAATTGTTGATTTAGATGGGGCTACAATTGAAGAAACAGTAAAAAAAATAGAAAAAATGCTATAAATTTACATTATTTTTGTGATTTTGCTAAAAAAATTACCGTAAACCCCTTTACAAACCAGTATTTATCTGTTACACTTTGAATTGTTACGAAAATGTTACAGATTGTAACAAATGATTTAAGGAGGTTATTATGCATCGTTTGGGACGACAGAAGAGATTAGTAATTTCATATGTTAGAACAGCAATTATTGCAGTATTGTTCTTACTTGTAGCAATTCCGTTTGTTAACAGGGTCGCAGATGGTGGTAAGACCTATACTCCGGATGAACGCTATATGGTAGTGTTAAATGGAACTGAGCTTGGCTATGTAAGTGATGCTTCAATTGCACAGTCAGCACTTAAGGATGCAAGAACACAGATTAATGAGTCTAACAGTGGTTTGGCACTTGTTGAATCTGATGTAAGCGTATATAAAGAAACAACTGGTGGAAATGTTATTACTGAAGAGGCATTAACAGAGTCTATGGTAGCACTTTTATCATCTAACAATGTAGATACTAAGAGTGATTCTGTAGCTTATACAGTAAGAGTAGAGGATTTTACAGTTACACTTGCTTCTAAGGAAGAGGTTGTTGAGCTTTTTGAATTAGTTAAGGCAAAATACAGTGACTCTAATGAGTTTACAGTTGAACTTGTAGAGAATACAGCTGGTTCTTATACAACACTTCAGACCAATATCGTGTCAGCTGATGTTACAATTAACGAAGCAGCACAGGTACTTGCATCTCTTAATAGTGATACGGAAGTTGTTGTTGATGAAGAAGAGATTGTATATGCAGATGGAATTCTTTCCATTGGATTTGAAGAAAATGTTGAAGTTATTGAGACTAAGGCATCTAAGAGCAGCATTGTTTCAGTAGAGGAAGCATATGAGCTTATCACTAAGGAACATGCAGAGAAGGGAACTTATGAAGTTCAGAATGGTGATTGTCTTACAGGAATTGCTAATCTTCATAATATTACCTTGGAAGAGCTTTTAGCACTTAACGGAGATATGGATGTTAATTCCATTATTTATGCCGGAGAGGAATTGATTGTAACAGTTCCTGCTTCAGAGATTAGTGTTGTTGTTATAGAAGAGACAACCTATGAAGAAGATTATGATGCACCGGTTCAGTATGTGGATAACAATAGTTTGTATATTGGTACAGAGAATGTAATCACTTATGGTACAGCTGGACACAGAGAAGTTGTTGCTGTAGTAACATATGTTAACGGTGTTGAGACCAATAGAGAGATTATTAATCAGACAATCTTTACTGAGGCAACTCCTACCGTTATTGAGAGAGGTACTCTTACACCTCCAACATATATTAAGCCTGTTAACAGTAATACAATTACTTCACCATTTGGAATGAGAAATCACCCGATTACAGGTCTTTGGTCAATGCATACAGGTGTTGACTGGTATGCACCAACAGGAACTCCTGTTAAGGCATCATCAAGTGGCGTTATTGAGAGAGCAAGCTGGTATGGTGGATATGGTTACTGTATTGATGTTCGTCATGCTGATGGAAGTCTTACAAGATATGCACATCTTAGTGCCTTTGCTGTAGGCTATGGACAGACAGTTAATCAGGGACAGGTTATCGGATATGTAGGAAGTACCGGTAACAGTACAGGACCACATTTACATTTTGAAATTAGACTTAGGGGAGACGTATTAGTTGACCCGGTAGCATATACAGGAAGATAATTTTTAGGTCTGTTTGAGGAATCAAACAGACCTTTTTATCCAATTATTGTGTTTTTTTAAATTCGTAGTTTACAAACAGAGTTTTTATGTTATAATACAGTTGCGTATCTATTGATGCGTTTTTATTTGTGTGGAAATACATTACAAAATCTGAGGTGCCATATGGAACAATATGTAATCAGAGGCGGAAACAGATTGATGGGAGAGGTTGAAATAGGTGGAGCCAAAAATGCCGCCCTTGCCATACTCGCAGCAGCTGTTATGTCTGATGAGACAGTTACAATTGAAAATGTGCCTGATGTAAGAGATACCAGAATTGTGTTGGAGGCTATTGAATACATCGGTGCTAAAGTTGATAAAATTGATAGACATACATTTCAAATAAATGGAAATACAATATTCTCTACAAGTGTGGATATAGAATTTATTAAGAAGATTAGAGCGTCCTATTATCTGTTGGGAGCATTACTTGGTAAGCTTGGTAAGGCAGAGGTAGCATTACCGGGCGGTTGCAATATCGGAAGCAGACCGGTTGACCTTCATATAAAAGGTTTCCGTGCATTGGGTGCAAGTGTAGATATAGAGCATGGAATGATTTGTGCTAAGTCGGATAAGCTTAAAGGTAACCATATATATCTTGATATGGTTTCAGTAGGCGCTACCATTAATATTATGTTAGCGGCTTGTCTTGCAGAGGGAAGTACAATTATTGAGAATGCGGCTAAGGAACCACATGTAGTAGATGTGGCGAACTGCCTTAACTGTATGGGTGCCAATATTAAGGGTGCGGGAACAGATGTTATCAGAATTAAGGGTGTGGAGAAGCTTCATGGAACTACTTATTCTATAATCCCTGACCAGATTGAAGCAGGAACCTTTATGCTTGCGGCAGCAGCTACAGCAGGAGATGTTCTGGTTAAGAATGTTATTCCTAAGCATCTTGAGGCAATTACAGCCAAGCTTATTGAAGTTGGATGTGAGGTTGAAGAATTTGATGAGGCTGTACGAGTAGTGGGACGAGAAAAACTTAATCATACCAATATTAAGACATTGCCTTATCCGGGATTTCCTACGGATATGCAGCCACAGATTGCGGTGCTTTTATCTAGATGTGATGGAACAAGTATTGTTACAGAAAGCATTTGGGAAAACCGTTTCAAATATGTGGATGAATTATCCCGAATGGGATGTAGAATTAAGGTTGAGGGTAATACTGCTATTATTACAGGTGTGGACAGGACTACCGGTGCAGAGGTGACTGCTCCGGATCTAAGAGCGGGAGCGGCTCTGGTTATTGCAGGACTTGTAGCAGACGGTGTAACAGCCATTGATGATATTAAGTACATTGAGCGTGGTTACGAGGATTTTGACGGCAAGATTAGAAAACTTGGAGGAAATATTGCTAAGGTAACCTGCGAAAAAGATATAAGACAGTTTGATTTTAAAGTGGTGTAGTGGTTGAGCCAGAAATGCAGTTGGAAGCTTCTGGTTTCTCTAAGCGGACACCGCCACAAAGTTGACATTATAAGGTGCTTGCAAAAACTTGCTTCGCTTCGAACAGTTTGCAAGCACCTTAACATTTTGTGTAAATGTCCACTTAGAGAAACAAGAATGTTTCAAAGTATTTTCTTGTACAGTGAATATAAATTCCTATTGACAAACAAAGGTAAAATACTTTATTATCCATATTGAATGATGTGCAAAGGAACGAAAGGCAGATACGTCAGGGAACGAAAGCGCGACCTGATTATATCTGTCTTTTTTTGCAACTTAACTGTTAATATTTCTTGAAAGGAGATGTGCTGTATTTATGAATACAGTTGAAAGTGCCATGAACAATAATAATTCAGAAAACATTATTGAATTAAAGAACATCAAAAAATGTTTCGATGACAATTTTGTAGCAGTTGAGGATTTTAACCTGGAGGTTAAAAAGGGTGAATTTGTTACCTTTTTAGGACCATCGGGTTGTGGTAAAACAACAACGCTGCGAATGATTGCGGGATTTGATATTCCGTCGGAGGGACAGATTTTATTAAACGGAAAGGACATTAGTCAGTTGCCGCCTAATAAAAGACCTATTAATACAGTTTTTCAGCGTTATGCGTTATTTCCACATTTAAATATTTTTGAAAATGTGGCATTCGGCCTTAAACTTAAAACAATTGAAACTACATATCAGAATGAAGCTGGTGAGACCATTGTCAGCAAACGTAAACTTACGCAGAAAGAAATCAAAGAAAAGGTTAAGCATGCCTTGGAGGTGGTTGACCTTGAGGGCTTTGAAAAACGAAGTGTATCCACGCTTTCAGGCGGGCAGCAGCAGCGTATTGCAATTGCAAGAGCTATTGTTAATGAACCGGAGATACTGCTTTTGGATGAGCCTTTAGGAGCTTTGGATCTTAAGATGCGTAAGGAGATGCAGCTTGAATTAAAAGCGATGCACCGAGAACTTGGGATTACATTTATCTATGTAACACATGACCAGGAGGAAGCACTTACTATGTCGGACAAGGTTGTTGTAATGTCTGACGGTATGATTCAGCAGATTGGTACACCGGAAGAAATATATAATGAACCTAGAAATGTTTTTGTCGCAGACTTTATTGGTGACAGTAATATTTTTAACGGTAAAATAATGGGCAGCAAAAAGGTTAAGTTCTGTGGTGCTATATTTGAGTGCGTTGATGATGTTCCGGTTGGAACTGCGGTGGACGTTGTTATCAGACCGGAGGATATTATGATGACTTCTCCACAAGAGGGTACTGTTACTGGTGTAGTAAACTCCGTTATATTTAAAGGAATGCACTACGAGATTATCGTTGAATCGGGAGATAATGAAATTGTTATCCAGAGCACAAAGAGCGCTGCCGTGGGTGAGACTATCGGAATGTGCATTGAGCCGGATGGAATACACGTCATAGAGGCGGAGACAGACATCAATATTTTTGATGGTGTACTTACTAAGAGTAATACGGTTATGTTTGCGGATGGCGAGTATGAATGTGATGTTACCCAGCTTTATCCGGGTTCGTCAGTTAACGAGGAGGGAATCCTTGTTGATGCCCAGGGCGAAGAGCTTGACGTTGCAGGTACGGAAGTGCAGGTATATATTCCTACAGATAGCGCATCCATGAGTGATGATGTGGACGCTGGAGGAACCTGTGGACATATTATTTCTCTTATTTACAAAGGTGACCACTATCACTATATTGTCAGAACTAAGAGTGAGGAGGATATCCATCTTCATGACGAATTCTTATGGAATGAAGAGGATTATGTCAGCGTTGTAATTCCAAAAGAGAGTATCAAGCTTTCTTTTAAAACAGAGAATTAAAGGAGGACTCGTATGAAACTACGTTTTTCACGTAAACAGCTGTGCATACCATATGCGGTCTTTCTTATATGTTTTGTAATTGCACCGCTTTTGGTAGTGCTGTATTATGCGTTTACCAATGGACAGGGTAAATTTACACTGGAAAATTTTTTGGGGTTTTTTACAAGTGAAAATACAATAGGAACTTTGTGCTATAGTCTTGCGGTGGCACTGACTACCACAGTTACGTGTCTTCTGCTGGCGTACCCAGTGGCATATATTCTTGCCAGAAGTCATCTCAAAAGAAAAGCAGTACTTTTATTACTGTTCATTGTTCCTATGTGGGTTAATTTTACATTACGAATTGCTGCATTGAAGGAAGTGCTTACGGTAATTGAAGGCAATTTGGCATATTATCCGTTTCTTAATACGGTTATAGGTATGACTTATGACTTCCTTCCGTTTATGATATTGCCGATTTATAATGCTCTTGAAAAGCTTGATGGCAGTCTTTTGGAGGCATCAAGAGATTTGGGAGCAAATGAAGTGGAGACCTTTATAAGAGTGACCCTTCCACTTTCAGTGCCGGGCATAATCAGTGGTGTTACTATGGTTTTTCTTCCGGCAATGACCAATTATGTGGTTCTTGATATGTTATATAACAGTACATATATTATGGGTAGCCTTATCGGAAGCTATTTCCACGCGTATAACTGGAATAGTGGTTCGATGATTGCTATTATTCTGCTGATTATTATTTTTATCGTGACCTGGCTTACAAACGGGTTTGCAGATGATAATGAAAACAGGGGGGCGGTATTATGATTAAGAAGATTTTTAGTACTGCGTGGCTTGCCCTTGTGTTGATGTTTATGTATCTGCCTATTCTTATTTTGGCAGTATACAGCTTTACGGACACGCCTACCATTGGAACCACCGGAAATTTTTCATTGGATAATTATGTGACTTTATTCACTACACCGGAACTGTTGGATATGATTGGCGGAACCTTCCTTCTGGCATTTGGTTCTGCTACGATTGCAACGATTCTTGGCACAGTTGGAGCAATTGGGGCCTTTTATTCCAGAAAGGGCGCAAGAAATGCGGTTACTATTATGAATCAGGTGCCGGTAATTAATGCAGATGTAGTAACGGGATTTTCAATCTGTGTTTTGCTGATTGTTGTATTAGGAATTAAAAAAGATACATACATTCCTCTAGTTGCGGGCCATGTTGTGATGTCAGCACCATTTGTGTTTTTATCCGTAATGCCTAAACTTAAGCAGATGAATAATAGTTTGTATGAAGCGGCATTGGATTTGGGAGCAAGTCCTATACAGGCATTGTTTAAGGTGGTTATTCCGCAGATTGTGCCGGGTATAGCATCAGGATTTTTAATGGCAATAACCCTGTCATTGGACGATTATTTTATTTCCACATATACAAAGCCTTCAACCTTTGATACTATAAGCACCTATGTTTTTAATGCCACAAAGGGCTCTCAGACAGATATCAAAACAGCGTTATGGGCATTGTCCACACTGATCTTTGTGCTGGTGGTTGGTTTTGTATTAGTAAGTAATCTTATCACTTCAAAGAAGGAGGTAGGAACACTTGAAAAAAGCAAATTATAGAATTACAACTATGCTAATGGCTTTGTCAATGGTTATGGGAATTTTGTGTATTCCAGTGAAGACCGTTAAAGCAAATGAAGAGGAAATCGTTCTCAGAGTCAGCAACTGGGAAGAATATATTGACCTTGGAGATTGGGATGATGATGAGTTAATAGAGCTTGAAAGTGGCGATGTAATAGGTGTTAACAGCATAATCGACGACTTTGAGATTTGGTATTATAAGACCTATGGTAAAAAAGTAAGGGTTGAGTATTCTACTTTTGGTACAAATGAGGATTTGTACAGCCAGCTAACTCTTGGTGACGTATATGATTTGGTATGTCCTTCGGATTATATGATTATGAAGCTTATGGATGAGGATGCCCTTCATCCACTGTCAGAAGATTTTTTTGATGCCACAATTGAGGAAAATTACTATGTAAAAGGTGTATCGCCTTATATATGGGACACCTTTGAAAATAACCGAATTGATGGTGAGGCGTGGAGTAAATATGCTGCCTGCTATATGTGGGGAATTACCGGAGTTGTATATAATCCAGAGGAAATAACCTATGAAGAAGCAGCTACATGGAGCGTGCTTAATAATAAGGACTACAGCTGCAGGGTTACTATTAAGGATAATGTAAGGGATGCATATTTCCCGACCCTGGGAATTTTATTTAGAGATACTCTTACGAGTGAGGAGTTTATTAATGACCCGGATTACAGCCAGAATTTATCCGCTCTTATGAATAAAGTGGATATGGATACAATTAATCAGGCAGAAAGTCTCCTTAAGGAAATTAAGGGTAACGTATATTCTTTTGAAACGGACAGTGGTAAAGCGGATATGGTAACAAGAAAGGTTGTTGCTAATCTTCAGTGGTCCGGGGATGCGGTATACACCCTTGACCAGGCAGAGGAAGATGGAGTGTATCTGGAGTGGGCAGTTCCTAAGGAATGTACCAATCTGTGGTTTGACGGATGGGTAATGCTTAAAGCAGGAATTGAAGAAGATGCCAATAAACAGCATGCTGCTGAAGCCTTTATTAATTATATGTCCATGCCGGAGTCAGCAGTTAGAAATATGTACTATATTGGTTATACATCTGCAATTGCAGGTGGTGATAGCTCTTTGGTATATGAATATGTTGACTGGTGTTATGGAGCAGAGGAAGAGGGCGAAGATACAATAGAGTATAATCTTGGTTATTTTTTTGCCGGAGATAATGAATCAGAGGACTACGTGCTGATTACATATGAGGAGCAGGCAAGAAGGCAGTTAGCGGCTCAGTATCCTTCTGTGGAGGAGATTAACAGAAGTGCAGTAATGCTTAATTTTGATGATGAGGAAAGTGCCAATATTAACCAGATGTGGATTAATGTGAGATGCTTTAATCTTAGTCAGATTGCTGCGAGAACCTGGGTTGTAGTGATATCAGTTGTGGTGTCGGTAGGACTTCTTCTTACTCTTTTCCTTCTTCGTGACAAAATTTTTGTTAAAAAAATGAAGAATGGTTACAGGAGAGTTGAATAAGGCTATTGACTAAAGTAATATTTAGAGATAGAATTATCTCGTAAAAGTTCATATAACAATTTACCGCTTATTCAGAGTGATGGAGATACATAGGATCTGTGAAGTCACGGCAACCCCTCTTGGAGGAAGGTGCCAACCTGAGCGAAATTCGAACAATAAGTGGATTTGATTTAACAAGGTTATCAGGTCCATTGGCTTATATGGACCTGATTTTTTAGTTTGATGTAAAACTTAAGGAGGAATTTATGGAAAAAATACTTTTTACTTCAGAATCAGTTACTGAAGGACATCCAGACAAAATCTGTGACCAGATTTCGGATGCCGTATTAGATGCTATGTATGAGCAGGACCCATATTCAAGAGTTGCATGTGAGACTCTTACCAATACCGGTTTTGTAATTGTTATGGGTGAAATTACAACTAAAGCTAATGTTGATATTAGTAAAATTGTCAGAGATACAGTTGTTGAAATCGGATATGACAGCTCCGAGAAGGGATTTGATGGAAATACCTGTGGTGTTATGATTGCCCTTGATAAGCAGTCAGCAGATATTGCACTGGGTGTTGATCAGGCCCTTGAATCCAAAAAAGGTGAATCTGACCCTGATGATATTGGTGCAGGTGACCAGGGCATGATGTTTGGTTATGCAACAGATGAGACAGAGGAATATATGCCATATTCAGCTGCACTTGCCCAGAAGCTTTCCAAGCAGCTTACTAAGGTTCGTAAGGATGGCACTTTGCCATATTTAAGACCGGATGGTAAGACTCAGGTTACTGTGGAATATGATGAGAACAAGGTTCCTGTAAGACTGGATGCAATTGTTGTGTCTTCACAGCATGCGCCGGAGGTTACACAGGAGCAGATTCATACGGATATCAGAAAATATGTAATTGATGCAATTGTCGACCCTTCTATGGTTGATGATAACACCAAGATTTATATTAATCCTACAGGACGTTTTGTAATTGGAGGACCTAATGGTGATTCTGGTTTAACGGGACGTAAGATTATTGTTGATACATATGGTGGTGTTGCTCGTCATGGTGGTGGAGCTTTCTCAGGAAAGGACTGTACCAAGGTTGACCGTTCAGCAGCATATGCAGCAAGATATGTTGCTAAAAATATTGTAGCAGCAGGACTTGCAAAGCGTTGCGAGATTCAGCTTTCTTATGCAATTGGTGTGGCACAGCCTACATCAATTAATATTGAGACCTACGGAACTGGCGTATTAAAAGATGTTGAGCTTGTTGAGCTCGTAAGAAAGAATTTTGATCTCAGACCGGCAGGAATCATTAAGATGCTTGACTTAAGAAGACCAATTTATAAGCAGACCGCTGCATATGGTCATTTTGGACGTCTTGATTTGGACCTTCCATGGGAAAAACTTGATAAAGTAGACGCTTTAAAGGCGAGTTTATAATAATTTAATAAATATTTTATAGATGTTTAATTTCTTTTTGAAAAGCAGTTGTGTTAAAATAAGTTCGGAGTATGTTCCGGACTTATTTCTATTGTATTGGGAAGTTAGTTGGATTTTCCTATATAATAAAACACTACGCTTGGCTATTTAATAGGAGATTATTATGAAACTGTCTACCAAAATGCGTATTTCATTTTGTATATTAATTATTGTGCCGGTGGTTTTGTTTTTTGCGGCCGTGTTGGGAATTATACATGTGTCATTGTATAATATTGAAAGTCAGTACAATACAGAGGATACCTCATATATGGTTTTTACCAATCCGGTAGCCTTGATTTCCCAGATTTGTGAAAGTGAATATAATAAGCTTGTAATATCGGCAACGGATAGTCCGGAAGATTTCGATAATGAAGACTATTTGAATGAGATTAATGATGAGCTTACCAGGCGTAATGCATATTTGCTTGTGATAGAGGAGGGAAAGTGTAAGTATTCGGGAGATGAGGATGGTGCCCAGATAGCTAAGCTTCTGGAGGGTGAAAGCTTTTCAGGGGACAGTAGTATTTATATCGGAGAGAAGGGCGTACTGGTTAGTAATGTCAAATATGTTTCTGAAGACGGAGAAGCGGGAACAGCATATGTGGTCATGATGATTAAAAAAGTTATTCCGCAGATACAGAAGCTGTTGTATGATGGTGCTATTGCCATAATTGTTATTTTGGTCATTACAAGTGGAATATGTATAAGCTGGATATATAAGACTGTGGTTGAGCCTATTGATGAACTCAGAGTAGCAACCCATAATATTACCAATGGCAATTTGGATTTTGAAGTTGAAGCAAAGGGTAAGGATGAGATTTCAGATTTGTGTAGGGATTTCGATACTATGAGGGTCCGACTTAAGGAGAACGCAGAGGAGAAAATTCAGGTTGATGAAGAAAACAGAGAATTAATCAGTAACATTTCCCATGACCTTAAGACTCCAATAACCGCTATTAAGGGTTATGCAGAGGGGATTTTGGATGGTGTTGTTACTGACAAGGAGAAATTGGATAAGTATGTCCGTACCATATATAACAAGGCGTGCGATATGGATAAACTAATTAATGAGCTTACATTTTATTCCAAGATTGATTCGAATAGGATGGTATATGATTTTTCACGTTTGAATGTTAAGGAATATTTTGATGGATGTATAGAGGAATGTGAGCTGGAGCTGGCTTCTCTGGGAATTGAGCTTGTATACGAGAGCAGCCTGCCGGAAAGTGTGATTTTTATTGCGGATGCGGAGCAGTTTAAGAGAGTTATCAATAATATAATCAGCAATTCCGTTAAGTATATGAATCATGAAAATGGAACTATTAAGGTGTTTTTAAAGGATATGGGAGAACAGTTTGGCATTGATATATCTGATAATGGCTCCGGAATTGAAGCCGAAGATCTGCCGTTTATATTTGATAGATTTTACAGGGCTGACGCTGCCAGAAGTAACGTGGGAAGTGGTATCGGGTTATCAATCGTTAAAAAGATTATATATGACCATAAAGGAACTGTGTGGGTCGAGAGTACGGTGGGAGAAGGAACTACAATGCATATTGTTTTGGATAAATTTCTTCCAACAGCACCACCGGTTGAAAGATTGAATTAATTAATGTAATGGATTCGCGAAGTAAATCGATTACTCGCACCGCTTTAATTCGAAGCATTTTAAAATGGCGGTGCTTCATAAAGAAGGAGATGATTGTATGAGCAGAATATTAATTGTTGAAGATGAGAATAGCATAGCAGAGCTTGAGAAAGATTATCTTGAGCTAAGCAGGTTTGAGGTAACCGTCATAGGAAATGGATTGGAGGCATATGAGCTTGCCAAGCAAAACAAATATGACTTATATATTCTTGATATTATGCTTCCCGGGATGGATGGTTTTGAGCTGTGCAAAAAGATTCGCGAGACTATGAATGCACCGATTATTATGGTATCTGCCAAAAAAGATGATATTGATAAGATTCGTGGTCTGGGACTTGGGGCGGATGACTATATGACGAAGCCTTTTAGCCCTAGCGAGCTGGTGGCAAGAGTTAAGGCGCATCTGTCCAGATATGAAAGACTTCTTGGAGCGGTTAATGATAACGATATAGTTAATATACGTGGTCTTAGAATTGACAAGAATGCCAGAAGAATTTATGTTAATGGCGAGGAGAAAAATCTTACTTCCAAACAGTTTGATTTACTGCTGTTTCTTGCAGAACATCCTAATCGAGTATTTTCCAAAGATGAATTGTTTGGTCGAATTTGGGGAATGGAATCTATTGGAGATGTTGCCACGGTAACAGTTCACATTAAAAAGATACGTGAACAGATAGAGTATGATTCATCAAACCCACAATATATAGAGACGTTGTGGGGCGTAGGATACCGTTTTAAGGTGTAAGGAAATAATAAAAAGCTTTGAATACTAATAGAAAGCAAGCAGGAGTTTTAAGCTCCTGCTTATATTGTAAAATAATGTTATAATTTGTTTGAGATATTCGTATGTTTGTGATACAATCAGTCTACGTGTATACAAGGGAGGTGAGATTGGAATGAAGATTATTTCGCAAGAAGAACTTAACAAAAGCAAAGAAAATTTAAACTCTCAAATTGATAAACTGTATTCATCAACTAATAAGGACAGCGATGACGCAAGAAAAAGAACTCATAATTATTTTCAGTGGGTTTCAACAAAGACACAATTTGTAATGGATGAGCCGTCCTTTATATGTGATAAGGAAGATAAATTAGTACGTGGTGCAGTAGTATGGATTGAGTTTGGATTTAATATTGGAAATGAGTTTGGTGGACGTCATCCTGCAATAGTATTAAGAAAAACGGGTTCCAGTATTTTTGTTGTGCCCCTTTCTTCTCAAGAACCTAATGAAAAGAAAGATTACCACGTAAAAGTAGAAAAAGTTTATGGTTTTAGAAATATGGTGCGTTGGACAAATGTACTTAAATTGCAAAATGTAAGTATTCAAAGAGTAGACACTAAGGCATCAATGGGAAATGTAAAAGGAGATGTGTTGAATGATATTAACAATGCACTCAAAAAATGCCACATTTTCTAGTTGATTTCTGCAAAAAAATATTATAAAATGGACTTGACAGATAGAATGATTTTTGTTATTCTGTCCGAGATGTCACGAAAAGTGATAGTGTGAAGGAGCGAAAGCTCAGTAAGATTTATTTTTGAAGGAGAGGAAGTCGTAAGGCTTCCTCTCAGTTTTTGTATATAGACTGTAAATTGTACATATAATATGAAAGTGTGAAGGGAATATTTATTCCAGTCTCATTTTTGAAGGGTTGGAGGGCATTCATTTTTTGAATTCCCTCCAATCAGTTTTTTAGAAAGAAAAGAAACAAAAGAAAGAATAGGGGGGGACACTCTGGCGGTTTCCCCCTTGCCCCCTTTCAGCGTTGAAACTTCACAAGTTCAGTTTCAACAATTAACTTTTTAGAACCAGTAAAACAGACCTTTTCGCCTGTGAGTGTGTTTAACCCCGCACACTTCGGAGATGATTCATCTTCCATACATAACAGTAATATGGCGATACCACCAAAGTCGATCATTTAATTAATATACGCAACGTGCCCTTGTTTTTTATATGTACCAGACTGCATTACACTTTTCATATAATGCACACGTCATCCAATGCCG